>JBBPYI010000185.1:0-6735 GCA_038200075.1 Mycobacteriales bacterium | reverse complement strand
CGTACCCGGTTCGAGCACCACGGCCGACGCCGCGTCGCTGAACAGCGCGTGCGCGACCATTTGCTCGAGGTCCTGCTGGGTGGGCTGTCCGCTACGGGCCGTCTCGGTGGCGGCCTGCACGTGCAGGCTGGTGAGCTCGAGGCAGAGCATCACCGCGGGCTTGCGCCGGGCGACGACGAAGTCGGCCGTGGCGCCGAGCCCGGGCAGCGCGGCGTAGCAGCCCATGTGGCCGATGTGCAGCCGCTGCACGCTGTCGCGCATCCCGAGGTCGCGGGCCAGCAGGATGTCCAGGCCCGGCGTGACGTAGCCGGTGCAGGACACCACCGCCAGCAGGCCGACGTCCTCCGGGGCGAGCCCCGCGTCGGCGAGCGCATCGCCCACCGCCTCCTTGCCGAGCGGCATCGCCTCGGCCAGGAAGCGCTGCATGCGCGCCGCTGTACCCCAGCTGGAGATGTCCTCCTGGGTCGGGTCGACCACGCCGCGGCGGGTGGTGATCCCCGAGTGCTGCCACACCTTGCGGGCCAGCCTGGCGTCGTTGTAGTGCTGGCGGAAGAAGCCGTCCCACAGCCGCTGCTGGTCCATGGGCGCGGGCAGCGCCGAGGCGGCCCCGGTCAGTCGAGCGGTCATTCGGACTCCTTCACGCCGTGCGCCTGGAACAGGCCTGCGGTCGAGCGGGTGGCGAGCATGCGGACGGACGCTCTCCTGCCCGCAAGCCAGGCGAGATAGTCAACGGCGCTGGGCCGCAGTCCCGAGAGCTCCAGGCGTACGCCGCAGCGGGCCGCCGCCGCGACCAGCGCACGGCGGTCGACGAACAGCGCCGGGTCGTGCAGGCGCTTGGGCGGCCCGGCCGGGATGCGCTCACCGACCGTGATGGCGCTGAAGCGGCCCCACGCGGTGGCGGCGATCGTGTCCAGGACCATCGTGCCGCCCGGCCGCAGCACCCGGCAGGCCTCGACGAGCAGCGCCAGCGGCTCCGTGACGTGCTCGAGCACCTCACCGGCGACCACGACGTCGGCGACCCCGTCGGCGAACGGCAGGTGCAGCACGTCGCCGCGTACGACCGTCACGCCGTGCTCGCGGGCCTGCGGGAGCGCGGTCGGCGACAGGTCGAGTCCCACGTGCCGGTGGCCCTTGCCGGCCAGGTGGGGCGCGAGCAGCCCCGCGCCGCAGGCGAGGTCGAGAAGCAGACTGCCCTCGCGGGTCGCCGCCGGCACGAGCCGGGAGCGCGCCTCGGCGATCCAGTGCAGCATCGCGAACCGGCCGCGCGGGTCCCACCAGCTCGCGGCCAGGTCGTCGTACTGCCCGGGGTCGTTCCTGGGTCGCACGGGGTGGCTCACCCGGCCATCCTGCCCCGGCGCGAGACTGCTCGCTGTGCCCCCCTCGTCGTTCGCCGCTCTGGTCCGGGCCAGCCACCCGGAGCCGACCGTGGCCGTGACGGCGATCGCGACCGCGCTGGCCGTCTCGGCCGGGCTGGGTGCCCGGTCGGCGCTGGTCGCTGCCGCCTTCCTGGCCGGCCAGCTGTCCGTCGGCTGGAGCAACGACTGGATCGACGCGGCGCGGGACAGGGGCAGCGCGCGGGCCGACAAGCCGGTGGCGGCGGGGGCCCTGTCCGCCGACGTCGTGCGCACGGCTGCGCTGAGCGCTGCGGCTCTCAGCGTGCCGCTGTCGCTGTCGCTGGGCCTCGCGCCGGGGCTGCTGCACCTCGCGGCGGTCGCGGCGGCCTGGGCCTACAACGCCCGGCTCAAGGCGACCGCGCTGTCGTGGGCGCCGTACGCCTTCTCCTTCGGCGCAGTGCCGTCGATCGTCACGCTCGTACGCGGGGAGGTCGCGCCGTGGTGGGCGACGCTCGCCGGCGCGCTGCTCGGGGTCGGGGCGCACCTGTGCAACGTGCTGCCGGACCTCGACGCCGACCTCGCGCAGGGCATCCGCGGGCTGCCCCACCGGCTCGGGCCCCGGCGGTCGGCCGTCGGCGCAGCGGTGCTGCTGCTGGCCGCCGCGGTGCTGCTGGCCGTCGGCCCGGGCGATCCCGGACCGCTCGCGGTCATCAGCATCGCGCTGTCGGCGGTCGTCGTCGGGGTCGGCCTGAGCCGCGCCGGCCGGCCGGGTTCGAGGGCCGCCTTCCGCGCCGCGATCGTCGTCGCAGCCGTGTGCGTGGTGCTGCTCGTGGCCCGCGGAGACGTCCTGCTCGCAGGCTGAGACACTGGACGCCATGAAGGTCGTCCTCGCGCTCGCTGCCGCCCTGCTGCTGTCCGGGTGCTCCGCCGGCATCACCGCCACAGCGACCCCCGCTCCCCTGCCCTTCCACGGCCGCGAGCCGCTGCAGCCCAGCGCCCGGCCGGCCTTCGCGCTCACCGACACCTCCGGTGCGGCGTACGACTTCGCGGCCGAGACCGCTGGGAAGCCGACGCTGCTGTACTTCGGCTACACCCACTGCCCCGACGAGTGCCCGACCGCGATGGCCGACATCGCCGGAGCCCTGCGCGAGACGCCGGAGCCGCTGCGCAGCCGTACGCAGGTCGTCTTCGTCACCACCGACCCCGATCGCGACACCGGACCCCTGCTGCGGCGCTTCCTGGACCAGTTCTCGACCGAGTTCGTCGGGCTGCGCGGGACCCAGGCCCAGGTCGACGCCGCCGCCGTCGCGACCGGAGTCGCCGCGGCCGAGAAGCAGGGCGAGATCGCGACCCTGCCGGGCAAGCCGGACCAGCACGTGCACGCCGCCGGGACAGCCGAGCACCAGCACGACGGTCCGCTTGGATACGGTGTGGGGCACGCCGACACGATCTTCGCCTTCGACACCTCGGACCGGCTGCCGGTCCTGTACGACGGGGGCCGGCGACCCTCGGACATCGCCGCCGACCTCCCCCTGCTCGCCCCTGGAGACAACCCGTGAGTTCCCCCCGGACCACCCGCCACGTCGGCGTCGTCGTGCTGCTCGCCCTCGGACTGTCCGGCTGCGGCGCCGGCATGAATGCCGTGACCTACCGCGAACGCAACCTCGGCAACGCCACCAACGTCTCGCTCGGCGAGCTGTCGGTCCTGAACGTACAGCTGCTGCCGCCGTCGTCCGGGCGGACCTACGAGGCGGGCACCGACGTCCGCGGGACCTTCCGGGTCATCAACAGCGGTGTACGGCCCGACCAGCTCGTGGAGGTGACCTCCCCGCAGGCCGCCCCGGTCGTCCTGCTGTCGGACGGGGCGCCGTCCGACCTGGCCGTGCCTGCCGACGGGAGCACCGGGGAGAGCGGGGCGTTCATCCTCCGCGGGCTGACCGGGCCGCTGGGGACCGGTGAGTTCGTCACGATGACCTTCCGCTTCGCCGAGGGCGGCGCCGTCGACGTGCTGGTCCCCGTCGCCACGACCGGCCGCAGCAACCGGCCCGCGCGGACCGGCGAGCCAGGCAGCGCGGAGGGTGAGCCGGCACTGCAGGGGCCCGCAGGGGGCCATGGCCAGATCGTCGACAGGGAAGGATCTGCGCCTGAGAGCGACCGCGGCATCGATCCTTCCGGCCGGGGCGGCACCGAGCCGAAGCCGGCCAACTGACCGGTTCTGTCGTGGGCCGGCGCTAGCGTCCTGCTCATGGCTGGACGAGCTGCTCCCCGCGAGCGCCCCGCGCACCGCTGCGGCGAGTGCGGGGCGTCCTTCGGCAAGTGGCTGGGGCAGTGCCCGCAGTGCCAGGCCTGGGGCTCGATCGCCGAAACCGCTGCAGTCACGGCGCTTCCGGGCCTGCGGACCGCATCAGCCGGGTCAGCACCGACCCGCCCGGCGCGCCCGGTCGCCGAGGTCGTCGCCGACCGGACCCCGCGGCGACTGACCGGGTTGCGGGAGTTCGACCGGGTCCTCGGTGGCGGGCTCGTCGCCGGGCAGGTCGTCCTGCTGGCCGGGGAGCCCGGTGTCGGCAAGTCGACGTTGCTCGGCGCGGTTGCCCACGCCATGGCGAGCCAGCGCGACGGGTCCACGGTCCTCTACGTCTCGGGCGAGGAGAGCGTCGAGCAGATCAGCGTCCGGGCCCGCCGGACCGGCGCGGTGGCCCCGGGCATCCTGCTCGCCGAGGAGACCGATCTCGGGGCACTGATCGGCCACGTCGAGGCGCACGACCCCAGCCTGCTCATCGTCGACAGCGTGCAGGCGATGGCCTCGGCGGCCGTCGACGGTCGGGCCGGCGGCATGTCGCAGGTGCAGGAGGTGACCCAGGTGCTGGTGCGGATCGCCAAGTCGCGCCGCATGCCGCTGCTGCTGATCGGCCAGTCGACGAGGGAGAACGCCGTAGCCGGGCCGCGCGCGCTCGAGCACATGGTCGACACCGTGCTGACCTTCGAGGGCGACAAGCACACCGCCCTGCGCCTGCTGAGGGCGGTGAAGAACCGCTACGGCCCGGCCGAGGAGGTGGTGTGCTTCGAGCAGGCCGACGACGGGCTGCGTGAGGTCGCCGACCCGTCCGACCTGTTCCGCAGCCATCGCGACGAACCGGTCGTGGGCACCGCCGTCGCCGTCGCGGTCGAAGGGCGCCGCGCCATGCCGGCCGAGATCCAGGCGCTGGTCGCACTGCAGCCGTCCGACAACCCGCGCAGGGGTGTCAACGGACTGGACAGCTCGCGGGTCGCCATGCTGATGGCTGTCACCGAGCGCTACGACAACGTGCGCTTCGACCGGGACGTCTTCGTGGCCACCGTCGGAGGCGCCCGGCTCAGCGAGCCGGCGTGCGACCTGGCGATCTGCCTGGCCCTGGCCGGGGCCGCCACCTCGCGCGCCATGCCCGCCGACGTCGCCGTGATCGGCGAGGTCGCGCTGTCGGGCGACATCCGGCCCGTCAGCCATCTCGCGTTGCGGGTCGCCGAAGCGGGCCGGCTGGGCTATCGCCGGATCCTGGTGCCACCGGGAGCGAGCCGCACCGTGACGACCCCGCCGGGCGCCTCGCTGTTCGAGCTCGGGCACCTGCGCACCGGCCTGGCCCGGCTGGCCGAGCTGACCGGGACCGCACCGGGCCACTGAGCGCGGCGCGCGCCTACACTCCGGGCAAGGCCGAGTGAGGGAGCATGAGCGGGTGGCCACGACCGAGGACCTGCTGCGTGCGACGCTGGCCGCCGTTGCTCCCGGCACTGCCCTGCGGGACGGCCTGGAGCGGATCCTGCGCGGCAACACCGGCGCGCTGATCGTGCTCGGGCACGACCGGGGCGTCCAGTCCCTGTGCACCGGCGGGTTCGAGCTCGACGTGGACTTCTCCGCCCAGCGACTGCGGGAGCTGTCCAAGATGGACGGCGGGGTCGTGATCACCGGCGACCTGGCCAAGATCGTGCGCGCCGGGGTGCAGCTGGTGCCCGACCCCAACATCCCCACCGAGGAGACCGGCACCCGGCACCGCACCGCCGAGCGGGTCGCCAAGCAGACCGGCAACCCTGTCATCAGCGTGAGCCAGTCGATGCGCATCATCGCGCTCTACGTCGACGGTCGCCGCTACGTGCTGGACGACAGCGCCAGCATCCTGTCGCGCGCCAACCAGGCCCTCGCGACCCTGGAGCGCTACAAGCTGCGCCTGGACGAGGTCGCCGGCACGCTGTCGGCGCTGGAGATCGAGGACCTGGTCACCGTGCGTGACGCCATGGCGGTGAGCCAGCGGCTGGAGATGGTCCGGCGGATCGCGACCGAGATCGAGGGCTACGTCGTCGAGCTCGGCACCGACGGCCGGCTGCTCTCCTTGCAGCTCGACGAGCTCATGGCCGGCGTCGACGGCGAGCGCGAGCTGGTCGTCCGCGACTACCTGGTGTCGGGCAGTGGACGGCGCACGCGCAGCCTGGACGACGCGATGGGCGAGCTCGACGCGCTGTCCCCCGCCGACCTGCTGGACCTGTCGGCGGTCGCCAAGGCCGTCGGCTTCCCCGCCGGACTGGACGCCCTGGAGACCGCCGTCAGCCCGCGCGGCTACCGCCTGCTGGCCAAGGTGCCCCGCCTGCCGGGACTGGTCGTCGACCGCCTCGTCGAGCACTTCGGCGGGTTGCAGAAGCTGCTGGCCGCCGGCATCGACGACCTGCAGGTGGTGGACGGCGTCGGTGAGACCCGGGCCCGGTCGGTCCGCGAAGGCCTGTCCCGGCTGGCTGAGAGCTCGATCCTCGAGCGCTACGTCTGAGACCCGCCTGTCGCCACCGTCATGATCATGGGGCTGAGGTGGGCTCATGGGGTCAGGCGTCAGGGACCGCAACCGGGTTGGCGCGGGCGCTGGCGAGCATCGCCGCGAGATCGACCAGGAAGACGGGGCCGGTAGGGCCGCGCAGGACCTCCACGACGTACGCCGGGAGCACGCCCTCCTGAGCCGCGGCGCCCGCCGGTGTGAGCTCGCCCGGTCCGACCACGGCCCGCACCTGGTCCACGGCCACCCCGACCGAGCTGCCGTCGACCAGGCCGTCAGCCCCGTCGGCGCCGGCTTGCTCGAGCACCAGCACATCACCGCGCGCCCCTGGAGCGGCCCCGACGCGAAGGTCGAGCACGGGCAGGGCCATGCCACGCAGGTCGAGCACCCCGGCCAGTGGCGCCGTCATGCCGGGCAGGTCGGCGAGCCCCTCCAGGCGTACGACCTCACGGACGGCCTGCAGGGGCGTGGCGTACTCCCGGGCACCGAGCCGGAAGGTGACCAGGCCGGTCATGCCCGACCGCCGCTGAGCTGGCCCTCGAGCTGGGCGCACAGTGCTGCCAGCTCGCGCACGCTGCGGCCGCCGAGCTCGGCGGCGGCCGCCTCGGCCG
>JBBPYI010000184.1:0-4854 GCA_038200075.1 Mycobacteriales bacterium | reverse complement strand
CCAGACGTCGTCCTCGGCGCCGGGCGGCAGCTCGTAGCCCTCCTCGATCCCCTTCATGCCCGCCGCCAGCAGCACCGCGAAGCACAGGTAGGGGTTGGTGGCGCTGTCGGGACTGCGGACCTCGATGCGGGTAGAGCCGCTCTTCTTCGGCTTGTTCATCGGCACTCTCGCGAGCGCGCTGCGGGTGTTAGAACCCCAGCAGACGTACGGCGGCGCCTCGCCGCCGGAGATCAGGCGCTTGTAGGAGTTGACCCACTGGTTGGTGACCGCGGTGATCTCCGCGGCGTGCCTGAGCAGACCGGCGATGAAGTGCTTGGCGACCTTGCTCAGGTGCAGCGGGTCGTTGCCGTCGTAGAAAGCGTTCTGGTCACCCTCGAACAGCGACAGGTGGGTGTGCATGCCGCTGCCGGGCTGGTCGCTGAACGGCTTGGGCATGAAAGTGGCGTAGACGCCCTGCGACAGCGCCACCTCCTTGATGACGTGCCGGGTGGTGAGGATGTTGTCGGCGGTCGACAGCGCGTCGGCGTAGCGCAGGTCGATCTCCTGCTGGCCGGGCGCGACCTCGTGGTGGCTGAACTCCACCGAGATCCCCATGCGCTCGAGCATGGTGATGGCGTCCCGGCGGAAGTCCTGGCTCACGCCGTGCGGTGTGAGGTCGAAGTAGCCGGCGGAGTCGACCGGCACCGGCAGCTCACCGGGCGCCGGCTGGCCCTTGAGCAGGAAGAACTCGATCTCGGGGTGGGTGTAGAAGGTGAACCCGGCGTCGGCGGCCTTGCCCAGTGCCCTGCGCAGCACGTGCCGCGGATCGGCCCAGGACGGGGTGCCGTCGGGCGTGGTGATGTCACAGAACATCCGGGCCGTGCCGGGGCCGTCGGCGCTCTCGTTGCGCCACGGCAGCACCTGGAAGGTCGCCGGGTCAGGCTTGGCGAGCATGTCGCTCTCATGCACGCGGGCGAAGCCCTCGATCGCCGAGCCGTCGAAGCCGATGCCCTCGCCGAAGGCGCCCTCGAGCTCAGCCGGGGCGATCGCGACTGACTTGAGCGTGCCGAGCACGTCGGTGAACCACAGGCGCACGAACCGGATGTCGCGTTCCTCCAGCGTACGAAGGACGAACTCCTGCTGCTTGTCGATCTCGCTCATCCTCCCAGAAAGGCGGTCTGCGCCAGGCACCGCCACAGCTCTTGCCCTGCAGCCACGCTACGTCCCGAAGGCCGCAACGCCGCGTCGCCCCGTCGAGGGGGCCAATCAATCGACGGGGATGGCCCTTTCGGGCCATGGACGAAATGGTCATCTGCAGGGATCCTTCCGCCATGGGGTGGCAGGCGGTCGTCGGACTCAACGCGATCATCGCCGTGTGCTACCTCATGATCACCTCGCTGATCGTGATCGGCCTGGTGCGCACGCGACAGCTCAGGACCAACGCGCTCGCCCTGGCGACCGCGTCGATCTTCGCTACCTGCGCAGCCCACCACGCCCACCACGCCGCCCACGTGTGGTTCGCCTTCGGGGGCGAGGATGCCGCCCAGCTCGACAGTGTCAGAGCGGTCTTCGGCGAGTGGCACGCGGTGCTCATCGACCTGGTCGGAGCGACGGTGGCGGTGACGTATCTGAGCCTGCGCCGCAACTACGGAGCCCTGCTGAGGACGCCGGCGATGTTCGACGACGCCGTGCGGGTCGCCGCACAGAAGCGGCTGCGCGAGCTGGCGTTCACCGACCAGCTGACCGGGGTTCCCAACCGCGCCTCCTACCAGGCGCTCGCCGACAGCCTGGCGGACGACCCGCGCGAGACCACGGTGCTGTTCCTGGACCTCGACCGCTTCAAGCTGGTCAACGACGTGCACGGCCACGACATCGGCGACCGACTGCTCCGCGAGGTCGCCCAGCGTCTTCAGGAGCGGGTCCCGGCGGACTGCGCGCTGTTCCGACTCGGCGGCGACGAGTTCGTCGTCGTCGCTGTCGGCCTCGGTGAGGACGGCGTCCCGGCGCGGGTCGGCCAGGTGGTCGACGCGGTCGAGGAGCCGATGACCCTTCGCAGCGACCAGGCGGTCTCGGTCGGGGCAAGTGTCGGCGCGGCCACCGGCCCGGCCGCCACGACCGACGAGCTCCTGCGGCTTGCCGACATGAGGATGTACGTGCGCAAGGGCCAACGCGTCCCCGCTGCCCGCCAGGCCGTCACACCCTGAGCCTGGCGACGCCCCCGGGCCGTCGGGCCGGCCGTGCTGACCACTAGACCTGGTCCGGCTGGGGAAGAGGAGCGGGGAAGGCCGGGTTGCTGCACCCGGACCCACCCTGCCCCTGACTCCTGGAGGACGCATGACCACCAGCACCCCCACCGCTGTCGCAAGCGGCACCTTCTCCCTCGGCGGGGACACCCCCGTCACCCGGCTCGGCTACGGCGCGATGCGCATCACCGGCAAGGGGATCTGGGGTCCGCCCGCCGATGAGGACGTCGCGATCTCGGTGCTGCGCCGCGCTGTCGAGCTCGGCGTCGACCTCATCGACACCGCCGACAGCTATGGACCGTTCGTCTCCGAGGACCTCATCCGCAAGGCGCTGCACCCGTACGACGGGGTCGTCATCGCCACCAAGGGTGGCCTGACCCGTAACGGACCGGACTCCTGGGAGCAGGTCGGCCGACCGGAGTACCTGCGCCAGTGCGTCGAGATGAGCCTGCGCCGCCTCGGCGTGGAGCAGATCGGCCTCTACCAGCTGCACCGCTTCGACGCGCAGGTCCCGGTCGAGGACAGCCTGGGCGCGCTCAAGGAGCTGCAGGACGCCGGCAAGATCAAGCACATCGGGATCTCCGAGGTGACCGTGGCCGAGATCGAGCAGGCCCGCAAGGTCGTCAACGTCGTGTCGGTGCAGAACCTCTACAACCTGGGCAACCGCCAGGCCGAGGAGGTCCTTGAGCACTGCGAGCGCGAGGGCATCGCGTTCATGCCGTGGTTCCCGGTGGCGGCCGGCGAGCTGGCCCGTCCGGGCGGCATCCTCGACGAGATCGCCAAGGAGCACGACGCCACGCACGCCCAGCTCGCCTTGGCGTGGCTGCTGCGCCGCTCCCCCGTCATGCTGCCGATCCCGGGCACCGGCTCGGTCGCCCACCTCGAGGAGAACTGCGCCGCCGCGCAGGTCGAGCTGACCGACGCGGAGTACGACGCCCTCACCGCAGCAGGGAAGTAACCCGCCGCGCCATGTGCCCCGGGACTGTCTAGCCTCGGGGACATGGCGCAGCTGCGGATCGGACTGGCCCAGGTCAACCACACCGTCGGCGACCTGGCCGGCAATGCCAACGTCGTCAGCAGCTGGACGAAGCACGCCGTCGAGCAGGGGTGTCATCTCGCGGTCTTCCCCGAGATGATCCTCACCGGCTATCCCGCCGAGGACCTGGTCCTGCGTCCGTCGTTCGTCCAGGCCAGCCTTGCGTCCCTGGAGCGGCTGGCCGTACGGCTGGCTGACGAGGGCGCCGGTGACGTGGCGGTGGTGGTCGGCTACTGCGGCCGCAGCGAGCACAGCGAGCCGACCCTGGGACGGCCCGCCGGCGAGCCGCAGAACTCCGCCGCGGTGCTGCTGAACGGCCAGGTCGTCGCGCGCTACGCCAAGCACCACCTGCCTAACTACGGCGTCTTCGACGAGACCCGCTACTTCGTCCGCGGTGAGCGGCTGCCGGTCGTACGCCTGCACGGTGTGGACGTCGCCCTGACGATCTGCGAGGACCTGTGGCAGGACGGCGGTCCGATCGCGGCCGCCCGGGCCGCCGAGGTCGGCCTGGTGGTGTGCCTGAACGGCTCGCCCTACGAGCAGGACAAGGACGACCTGCGGGGGCTGCTGGCAGCCCGACGGGCGGTCGAGGTCGGAGCCGCGCTGGTCTACGTGAACACCGTCGGCGGCCAGGACGAGCTGGTCTTCGACGGCGACTCCCTCGTCGTCGACGCCGCCGGTGAGCTGGTCGCCCGGGCCCCGCTCTGGCAGGAGGGCCTGATGGTCGTCGACCTGGACCTACCCGAGGCGGGCTCCGACATGACCGGCGAGGTCGCCGGGATGACGGTGGAGCGCTTCTTGCTGTCGGCCGAGCCCCTCGCGCCGTACGCCCCGGTCGTGCCTGGGATCGCGGTCCCCCTCGAGCCCGCCGCCGAGGTGTGGGGCGCGCTGGTCACGGCGACCCGCGACTACGTCCAGAAGAACCGGTTCCGCTCGGTCGTGCTCGGTCTGTCCGGCGGCATCGACTCGGCACTGGTGGCGACCGTCGCCTGCGACGCGCTGGGTCCGGAGGCGGTGCACGTGGTGGGCATGCCGAGCGCCTGGTCCTCTGACCACTCCGTCACCGACGCCGAGGACCTGGCGAGACGGCAGGGCCTGCACTGGTCGCTGATCCCGATCGGCACCGTCGTGGACGCCTGGCGTGCGCTGGTCGACCTGACCGGTCTGTCGGTGGAGAACCTGCAGGCACGGGTACGCGGCACGACGCTCATGGCGCTGTCCAACGAGCACGGCCACCTGGTGCTCACGACGGGCAACAAGAGCGAGCTGGCGACCGGCTTCTCCACCCTCTACGGCGACAGCGCAGGCGGTTTCGCCCCCATCAAGGACGTGCCGAAGTCGCTGGTCTGGGAGCTGGCCCGCTGGCGCAACGAGCAGGCCGTGGCCGCCGGGCAGGTCCCGCCGATCCCGTCCAGCAGCATCGACAAGCCGCCGTCGGCCGAGCTCGCGCCCGGCCAGCTCGACACCGACCGGCTGCCGCCCTACGACGTGCTCGACCCGCTGCTCGACCTGTACGTCGAGCACGACAAGGGGCGAGGCGAGCTGCTGGCGGCCGGGTTCGAGGAGGTCACCGTCGACCGGGTGATCGCCCTCGTG
>JBBPYI010000183.1:0-8549 GCA_038200075.1 Mycobacteriales bacterium | reverse complement strand
CTTGCCGGCGGCGTGAGCGGTGTTCTTGATCATGTACTTGAACAGCAACAGGTTTTCGGCGCTCTCCAGGAGCGTGCCGAACTTGGAGTTGATCTCGGCCTGACCGGCCGAGCCGACCTCGTGGTGGCCCCGCTCGACCTGCATGCCGGCAGCCTCGAGCTTGACGGCCATCTCGTCGCGCAGGTCGGCGTAGTGGTCGGTCGGGCTGACCGGGAAGTAGCCGCCCTTGGTGCGCGGCTTGTAGCCCAGGTTGCCGCCGACCTCCTCGCGCCCGCTGTTCCAGGCGGCGGACTCGGCGTCGATCGCGTAGAAGCTGCCCTGCGGGGAGGAGGCGTAGCGGATCGAGTCGAAGATGTGGAACTCGGCCTCGGCGCCGAAGTAGACGGTGTCGGCGATGCCCGTGCCCTTGAGGTAGGCCTCGGCCTTCTTTGCGATGTTGCGCGGGTCGCGGGAGTACTGCTCACCGGTGAGCGGGTCGTGGATGAAGAAGTTCATGATCAGCGTCTTGCGGACCCGGAAGGGGTCCAGGCGAGCACTGCTCGGGTCCGGCAGCAGCAGCATGTCGGACTCGTGGATCTGCTGGAAGCCTCGGATCGAGGAGCCGTCGAATCCGAGCCCGTCGGTGAAGACGTCCTCGCCAAAGGATCCGACCGGGACGGTGAAGTGCTGCATCACGCCCGGCAGGTCGCAGAAGCGCACGTCGACCATCTCGACGGCTTCCTTCTTGATGTAGCTCAGGACCTCGTCGGCACTGGTGAACAAGGACGTCCTCCTCGGTGGGGTGCGGGCCCGGTCAACCTAGCCGGGGGCCGTGACCCTGCGGTGTCCTGAGTGTTTCCAGCGGGTTACGTGGGGGCCGGACCGACCGGCGCGACGGGCTCGTCGCGGTTAGCCTTCCAGCATGGCGAGATGGACGGGGACCTGGCTGTCCGGGCTTGGAGCGGCGGGCGTGGACGTCCACGGCCCCGACGGCTGGCGAGGTCGCCGGCTGGGCCTGCCGCCGGAGGGACCGGGCGCCGTGGCGACCACCGGCTCCAGGATCGCGGCCTTCCTGGTCGACGTGCTGGCCGGCGCGCTGATGGGCGGGCTGGTCAACGCGTTGGTCGTCGACCCGACCCCGCTGCAGCGCAGCCTGGGTTCCAACGGAGCCTTCGCCCTGCAGGTGTTGGTGCTCACCGCGCTCACGGGTCAGTCGATCGGGATGAAGCTGATCGGGATCCGCGTCGCGAAGCTGTCGGCGCCGGACACCGCGCCGGGCTTCCTGGCGTCGGCCGTACGCCTTGCGCTGCTCCTGCTGCTGCTCCCGGCGCTGATCTTCGACCGCGATGGGCGTGGGCTGCACGACAAGGCAGCCGGTACGGCGGTGCTGCGGACCAAGGCGGCCCGCTCGTTCGCCGACCAGGACCGCTAGCGGCGCGGCACCTTGCCGCGCGGCATCGGGCCCTTGGGGACAGGCATACTCGCCCCGCCGATCGCCTTGAGCCGGCGGTCCAGGTCGTTGACCTGCTTGCCCTTGATGTTCTGAGGCAGCTTCAGGAAGTGCTTCTCCAGCCCGCGCAGCGGGATCTGGCCCTCGCCGTCGCCGACGAGCACGTCGTAGACGGGGGTGTCACCGACGAAGCGGGCGAGCTTCTTCTTCTCGGTGATGACCAGGTTGCGGCTGCGGTTGGGGGCCCCCTCGGCGACCAGCACGATGCCGGGCTTGCCGACGACGCGGTGCACGAGATCCTGCTCCCGGGTGAAGCCGACCGCAGGGGTCACCCGCCAGTCGCCGCGCATGTTGTTGAGCACAGCGGCTGCGGCGCCGATCTGGCCCTCGACCTGGGAGTACGCCGTGGCCTGCACGCGACGACCGAAGACGAACGCCGTGACGATCACGGCGATCATGAAGCCGAGGATGCCCAGGAAGACCGGGTAGCCGGTGATGAACCCGATCGCGAGCAGCAGCAGGAAGGTGCCGAAGAACGCTGCGAGCACCAGCGGCAGGACCTTGGGGTCGGCGGCGCGCGTGACCGTGAACGCGGTCTTGATCTGCTTGAACCGGGCGCCGCGCGGCAGCTTCTTCTTCGCGGGCTTGGGGCCGGCCGTGGCGGCGCCCGTCGGGGGGGGCGCCGTGGCCGGGGGCTTCAACAGGGCCATACGGTGAGGCTAGGGGCGGGGCTCAGCCCGGCTTCTGCGCCGCGCGTCGGGCAATACGGGCGGCCTGCACCTCGGCGGCGCGGGCCGCGGCCTGCTCCAGGGTCGGGGCGGTGCCGCCGAGCCGGGCGGGGATCCACCAGGTGTCCTCGGGCGAGCGGGGTTCACCGGGGTAGGTCCCTATCGCCTCCTCCAGCAGCGCCGACATGCGCGTCTTGAGGTCGGCGGTGACGGCGACGGGGTCCGCATCGGGCGCTGGGGTGAACGGCTCGCCGACCACGACCCGCAGCGGTGTGCCGCGGGTGAGGTCGCGCTTGCGGCCCTTGGTCATGATGCGCTGACTGCCCCAGATGACGGTCGGCAGCAGCGGCACCCCGGCCTCCAGTGCCATCCGGGCTGCGCCGGTCTTGAACTCCTTGAGCTCGTACGACGTGGAGATCGTGGCCTCGGGGAACACCCCGACGATCTCGCCGGCCTTCAGCGCTGTCACGGCGAGCTGGTAGGAGTCGCCGCCGGCGCCGTACCGGTCGACGGGGATGTGCTTCATGCCGCGCATGAGCGGGCCGCTGACCTTGTGGTCGAAGACCTCCTTCTTGGCCATGAACCGCACCAGCCGACCGCTGTCCTGAGCGGCCAGTCCAGCGAAGGTGAAGTCCAGGTAGCCGACGTGGTTGATGGCCATGACCGCGCCGCCCGTGGGCGGGACGTTGTCGTCGCCGGAGACGAAGAAGCGGATGCCCAGCGCGCGGAAGACCGTGCGGGCGAAGGCGATGACAGGCGTGTACGTCGGCTCGACCATGAGCCGGACGTTACCGCGCGGCGCTGCCCTGGAGACCGGCCGACGCGGCGGCCGTAGCGAACGCCAGCCCGGCCTCCCGCGGTCCCTGGCGAGGGTCGGCTCAGGCGCCGCGGCGCTCCAGCGCCTGCTGGTAGAGCCTGCCCGCGCGGTAGGACGAGCGCACCAGCGGTCCGCTCATGACGCCGGCGAAGCCGATGTCCTCGGCTTCGGCGGCCAGGTCGACGAACTCCTCGGGCTTGACCCACCGCTCGACCGGGTGGTGCCGGGGGCTGGGCCGCAGGTACTGCGTGATGGTGATCAGCTCGCAGCCGGCGTCGTGCAGGTCCTGCAGCGCCTGGCTGATCTCCTCGCGGGTCTCGCCCATCCCGAGGATGAGGTTGCTCTTGGTGACCAGGCCGTACGCCCTGGCCTGCGTGATCACGTCGAGGGAGCGGTCGTAGCGAAAGCCCGGCCGGATCGCCTTGAAGATCCGCGGGACGGTCTCGACGTTGTGCGCCAGCACCTCGGGGCGGCTGGCGAAGACCTCGTCCAGCAGGGCCGGCGTGGCGTTGAAGTCCGGGATGAGCAGCTCTACGCCGATGCCCGGCACGGCGTTGTGGATCAGCCGTACGGTTTCGGCGTAGAGCCAGGCGCCACCGTCGGGCAGGTCGTCGCGGGCGACGCCGGTGACGGTGGCGTAGCGCAGCCCCATCGCGGCGACCGACTCCGCGACCCGGCGGGGCTCGTCGGTGTCGTACGCCTCAGGCTTGCCGGTGTCGATGTTGCAGAAGTCGCAGCGCCGCGTGCACTGGTCGCCGCCGATGAGGAAGGTCGCCTCGCGGTCCTCCCAGCACTCGAAGATGTTGGGACAGCCGGCGCTCTCGCAGACGGTGTGCAGCCCCTCGGCCTTCACCAGGGACTTCAGCGCGGTGTACTCCGGACCCATCACGGCCCTGGTCTTGATCCAGGACGGCTTCTTCTCGATCGGGGTCTGCGCGTTGCGCACCTCGAGCCGGAGCATCTTGCGCCCGTCCGGGCCCACTGTGGTCACACCTGAGGCTAACCAGTGGAGCCCGGCGGGGCTTCCCGTACGGTCGCCAGCGCCACCTGCTGATCCTTGCGCATGCAAGGATCAGTGCTTCGCCAGCCGCTGAGGAGACTTCCGTGCAGATCGGCATCGACAGCTTCGTCTCGACCGTGACCGACCCGACGACCGGTGCCGACGTCAACCCGGTCGACCGGGTCCGGCAGCTGCTCGAGGAGGTCGAACGCGCCGACCAGGTCGGCCTGGACTCCTACGGGATCGGCGAGCACCATCGCGCGGAGTACCTGGACTCGGCGCCCGCGGTGCTGCTGGCAGCGGCAGCCGCGCGTACCGGCACGATCCGGCTCAACAGCGCGGTGACGGTCCTGAGCGCCAGCGACCCGGTGCGGGTGTTCCAAGAGTTCGCGACGCTCGACCTCATCTCGCAGGGCCGGATCGACCTGGTCGTGGGACGCGGGTCGTTCACCGAGTCATTCCCGCTGTTCGGGCTCGACCTCGGCGACTACGACGAGCTGTTCGCCGAGAAGCTCGATCTGCTGCTCCGGATCCGGGCCAGCCCCGAGGTGACCTGGTCCGGGCGGCATCGGCCGGCGCTGACCGGTCAGGGCGTGTATCCGCGCCCGCTGCAGAATCCGCTGCCGATCTGGGTCGGGGTGGGTGGCACGCCCGCCTCCTTCGTCCGCGCGGGCACCCTGGGCCTGCCGCTCATGGTGGCCATCATCGGCGGCCAGCCGGCCCGCTTCCGGCCGCTGGTCGACCTCTACCGCGAGGCCGGCAGGCGGGCCGGGCACCCGGCCTCCGCGCTGCGCGTCGGGCTGCACTGCTTCGGCTTCGTCGGCGACACCGATCAGCAGGCGCGCGACGACTTCTACCCCGGGTGGGCGCAGATGTTCACCACGATCGGCCGGGAGCGGGGCTTCGGCCCCCCGAACCGTGCGCAGTACGACGCGATGTGCGAGCCCGACGGCGCCTTCCTCATCGGCGGGGCGGCGACCGTCGCAGAGAAGCTGCAGCGCATCAACCGTGATCTCGGTGGGGTGGCGCGGATCGCGCTGCAGATGACCAACGTCCGGCTGGCCCACGACAACCTGCTGCACGGGATCGAGCTGCTCGGCACCGGCGTGGCGCCGCTGGTGCGGGCCGCCCTGCCGGGCTAGGTCTGGCTGCGCAGCTCGACGGCGTCGTCGAGCTCAGCGCCGGTGCGCACGAAGCCCAGCGCCTCGCAGACCTCGGGCGAAGCCGACCAGCAGGCCACGTCGGGATAGCGCGAGAGCAGTCCACCGACCAGTGCCCGGGCCACGCCGGTGCGCTGGTGGGCCGGATCGACGACCAGCACCGTGAGCTCCAGCCGCTTCCCGACGAGCTCGACCAGCAGCATCCCGACGACCGGGTCACCGCTCACGAGCAGCAGCGAGGTGGGGGAGCGCAGCGCCGTACGCATCCTGGTCGTGCGGGCGGCGCCCGGCGGCTGGCTCGCGGCGCGCTCGACGGCGGCCCAGACGGCGAGCGCAGCCTCGACGTCGGTGCCGACCCGTACGTCAGGCAGCGGGAACCGCCGACAGCCCGGGAAGGCGGGCTTCGAGCAGCGGCAGCGCGTGCTCGACGGTGACGTCGTGGCCGAGCTCGCGCGACAGGGAGGTGACGGTCGCGTCGGCGATGCCGCACGGCACGATCCGGTCGTACGCCGTGAGGTCGGGATCGCAGTTCAGCGCGAAGCCGTGCATCGTCACCCCCCGGGCCACCCGGATGCCGATCGCGGCGACCTTGCGCGCGCCGTTGGGCGTCCACACGCCGCTGCGGCCGTCGACCCGGCCGGTGGTGAGCCCGAGCTCGGCGCACACGTCGATGAGCAGCTGCTCCAGCCGCCGGACGTAGGCCACGACGTCGACCGGGTCGGTCAGCCGCACGATCGGGTAGCCGGTCACCTGACCCGGGCCATGCCAGGTGATCTTGCCGCCGCGGTCCACGTCGACCACGGGCGTGCCGTCGACGGGTCGCTCCCACAGCTCGGTGCGCTTGCCCGCGGTGTAGACCGGCGGATGCTGCAGCAGGATCGTGACGTCCTCACCGCCGTCGACGACGCCGGCGTGGACCTGCTGCTGCAGGGACCAGGCCTGGTCGTACGGCACGAGGCCGAGCCGCCGGATCTGCACCCCTCAAGCGTACGGCGCACTGCCGGCCCGGTCCCGCAGGTAGGCCGTCGCCGCCCGACGCCCCGACACCAGCGCACCCTGGATCGAGGCCGAGTCGCGGTGGTCGCCGCAGACGTAGAGGCCCTCGTCCAGGCGGACGGCCTTGCGGAAGGTGCCCATCGGCGGGGCCTGGCTGGGCAGCGCACCGACGATGTCGTACGCCGCGACGTGCTCCCAGCCGCAGGTGTCCACGCCGTAGAGCAACGACAGGTGCTGGCGTACGGCCGGCTCTGCGGCGTCCTGCGTCAGCGTGCTGCTGGACACCAGATGCCGGCCGGGGGCGTAGGACGGGGCGGTGTTGGTGAGCACGACGGTGTTGGTGACCGGCCCAGAGCCCTCGCCGTCCAGCACGATGGCCTTCTCGGTCACCGGCGGCTCGGGCGCCAGGTGGTAGTGGGTGGTGACCCGGCTGGAGGGCGGCACCTCGATCCCTGGCAGCAGCGCGCCGGCCGCGTCGGCGGCGGTCGCGACCACCACGGCCTGCGGTCGGTGCTCGGAGCGCACCTCGGCGACCGATGTGACAGGGGAGCTCAGGCGCACGTCCAGCCCGCGCGCGAGCTGCGCGGGAATCGCACCCATGCCTGCGGCCGGTACGCACTGGGTGCCGCGTACGAACGAGCGCCAGATCAGGTCGAACAGCCGGCTGCTGGTGGCCAGCTCGGACTCCAGGAACACCCCGGACAGGAACGGCCGGAAGAAGCGGTCGATCACCGTGTCGGACAGCCCGCGGTCCCGCAGCGCGGCGTACGTCGTGGTCTCGGGGCGCGACAGCAGCGTCTCCGGTGACAGCAGCGCAGCCTCGACGGCGACCTTGGCGATGAGGAGCTTGTCCTTCAGCGAGCCGATCGGCGACAGCACGGTGGCCGGGGTCCAGGTGGGGACCGAGCGGGGGTCGCCGACGCGGTGCAGGCGGTCGCCGAGGCGTACGAGCGCGCCGGCGGCGAAGGTCTGCAGGTCCAGGGCGGCATGGTCCAGCACCCGCCGGGCCTCGGGGTAGCCGGTGTTGTGGACCTGGAAGCCGCGGTCGAGCAGCATCCCGTCGACCACGTCGGTGCGCACCCGGCCGCCGACCGCGTCGGCCGCCTCGAGCACCAGGACCTCGACGTCGTGCCGCGAGAGGTGACGTGCGCAGGCCAGCCCGGCCAGTCCGGCTCCGACGACGACGACCTCAGGCACGGTGCGAACTCTAGGTGTGGACAACTCGCACAGCGCTTCGGCACGGGGTTGGCTGCCTGGTGTGAGCGAGATGTGGACCCTGCCCGGCTACGACGTCGAGGCGATGATCGGCTTCGGCGCGACCGGTGAGGTCTGGCGGGCCCGTGAGCTCGCCACCGGCGACACGGTCGCGCTCAAGCGGCTGCGGGAGGGCGCCGACCCCCTCTCGCTGGAGACGCTGCGCCGGGAGGCGACGCTGCTGCGCACCCTGGTGAGCCCGCACGTGGTGCGGCTGCGGGGGGTGATCGGCGACGTGCTGGTGCTCGACCACGCGCCGGGTGGCTCGCTCGCCGCGCTGCTGCGTCGCCGCGGCTGCCTGGACGCCGGAGAGGTCGTCACGATCGGCGTCGCCCTCGCGTCCGCGCTGGTAGAGGCGCATGCGCTCGGGATGGTGCACGGGGACGTGTCGCCGGCCAACGTGCTGTTCACCGAGCAGGGCATGCCGCTGCTGGCCGACCTCGGGGTGGCCAGGGTGGCCGGCGAGAGCCTGGCCGGCGTGGCCGGCACAGCAGAGTACGTCGACCCCGCCGTGGCAGCCGGTGGGGAACCCGACGCGGCATCCGACGTCTGGGCGCTGGCCGCTGTCTGCCACCACCTGCTGGCCGGCACCCCGCCGCACGACGGTGACAGCCCCGGCGAGGTCCTGTCGGCCGCGGTCGAGGGGGTGCGGGTGCCGCTGGCGATCCTGGCCGGTACGGCCCCGGTGGAGCTCGTGGCAGCGATCGAGGCCGGGCTGGCGCAGGACCCGCAGGACCGGCCCTCGGCGACGCAGCTGCGCTCGTTGCTCAGGCGGGCGCACGCCACGGCGCCGGTGCAGCTCGCCGCGGGGTCATGGGAGCGGCCGGCGACCCGGGAGACCCACGTCGTGCGTGCTGCCGGCCCGGTGACGGGTGGTCGGCACCGACGCCGATTGCCCCGGCAGGCGGTGTTGGCGGCGGCACTGGCCGTGCTGGTGGTGGCCACCGCGGGGATCGGCTGGGTGAGCGGTCGCGGGCAGCTGACGCAGGCGGCAGCCGTCGCCCCGATCATGACGGTGCCAGCACCGGCGGCGGTGCCCACGCCTGTGCCCACGACGGCGACGGTCCCCACGCCCGCGGCCAAGGGGTCGGCGGCCCCGGCCCGCCCGGGCGGCCCCGACTGGCCGGTCGTGCGCGAGGCCCTGGACGACGCCCGCGCACGGGCG
>JBBPYI010000182.1:0-4487 GCA_038200075.1 Mycobacteriales bacterium | reverse complement strand
TGCCCAGCCCGACCCGCGGGCTAGGATCGCTGGCATGGATGAGGTGATGGCGCGGCCGGGCGATGGCGACTGGTGTCGCTGCCTGCTCGCCGTCACGCTTCTCGCGGTCCACGACGCGCACTGTCGCTGCCCGAAGCCGTAGCCGCGGGACCCCAGGGGTCCTCGTGACGGCAACGCCGGCCGACCGTCCCCACGTCCCGAGAGAGCCCCATGAAGACCTTGCCGTCGTACTGCCAGGCCGTTGCCGACGGCACCCTCGCTCCCGCAGACGGTGTCCGTGGGCTGTGGCGCCGGGTGCTGTGCGTGCTGGTGCGCACGCACCACGCCGGCGTCCCCTTCTGACCATGGACCTGACGCTGCTCTACTTCGACGACTGCCCGAACTGGCACGTGCTCGACGCACGGCTGGGCGAGGCGCTGCGAGCGGTCGCCGGCGACGCCGCCACGATCCGGCGACTGCAGGTCACCACCGACGAGCAGGCGCAGGAGCTCGCGTTCCGCGGATCACCGACGCTGCTCATCGACGGGGTGGACGCCTTCGCCGAGCCGGACGCGCCGGTCGGGCTGTCGTGCCGGGTGTACCGCACGGACGAGGGGATCAGCGGCTCGCCGACGGTCGCGCAGCTCGTTGACGCGTTGCGTGCGACCGGTCAGGTCAGCGCCTGCACGCCGACGTAGCCCGCGACCAGGACCAGAAGAACGGCGAACGCACGCGTCAGGATCGTGGCGGGCAGGCGGTCGGAGACCCGCTTGCCGAGCAGTGACCCCGCCACCGCGGTCAGGGTGAAGGGCACGATGATCTCCCAGGCGAAGCCGCCCTGGCCGGCTCGGGCGAGCAGCGCCACCCCGGAGTTGAGCGCGATGACCAGCAGCGATGTGCCGACGGCGACCGGCATCGTCAGGTCCAAGGCGATCACGAGCACAGGGACGATGACGAAACCGCCCCCCACGCCAAGGAAGCCGGTGAGGAAGCCGATGACCAGGCCGGCAACGACCAGTTTCACCGCGCGTGCTGTCTGGGTGTGTGTGCGGACGGCCGTCGCGGTCCCGCCGCCGCCGGCCTGCGGGGGATCGCCACCATCGATGGCATGCGCTGAGCGCAGGATCATGCCGGCGGCGGCCACGAGCATGAGGACCGAGAAGGCCAGCAGCAGGACGTTCTCCTCGACCAGGCGGTTCAGGCGCGTGCCCAGCACCGAGGCAGGGACCCCCGCGGCAGCCAGGAGCAGCCCGGTGCGCCAGGCCGTGTGGCCGCTGCGGGCATGGCTGACGCTGGCCACGACCGCCGTGATGCCGACGATGACCAGGCTGGCGCTGGTTGCCTGCTGGGCCGAGAGGCCGAGGACGAAGACCAGCAGGGGCACTGTGAGGATCGACCCGCCTCCCCCGAGCGCGCCGATGATGAGACCGACCATCAGGCCCAGCCCGAGAGCCACCGCCACCATCAGATGATCTCGCCGGGTCCGCCGTCCGCGCTGAGCACCGGCAGGCCGGCTGCGGCCCAGGCCTGCATCCCGCCGGCCAGGTTGCGCGCCTCGACACCTGCGGCGATCAGCGCCTGCGTCGCCTGGGCCGAGCGCTTGCCGCTGCGGCACACGGCGACGACCGGACGGTCGCGTGGAACGGTCGCGGGATCGAGCTGTCCAAGGACGGTGTGGCTGGCTTGCGGGGCGCGGCCGCTGGCCCACTCGTCGTCCTCCCGTACGTCCAGCAGCAGCACCTGGCCGGCGTCGGCACGACGGGCGGCCTCGGTGGCGTCGACCTCGGGGCCCTGGCTGGTCATGGGGTGCTCCTTCTGGATGTGGGGGCGGCGGTGGTGAGGGTGTACCCACGGGCGTCGACGTCCGCGGTGACGGCGTAGCGGTCGCCGCGGACCAGCGTGTGGCGGAACTCCAGCGGACGCCCGTGCAGGCAGCCGGTGCGTTCCACCATGAGCAGCGCAGCGCCAACCGGCAGGTGTAGCAGTGCCCGCTCACCTCGGGTCGCCAACACGGCCCGCACCTGCTCTCGCCCGCCGGTCAGGCGTACGCCGCAGTGCTGGGACAGCTCGTCGTAGAGGGCGGAGTGGGTGAAGTCGGCGGCCAGCAGCGGTTGGGCGACCTCGGCGGGCAACCACACCCGGTCCAGGGCTAGCGGTTCGGGGCCAGCCAGTCGAAGCCGCTCGAGGTAGACCAGCGGGGTCGACTCCTCCAGCCCCAGCCGGGTAGCCACGACTCCGTCGGCCCGGACGTCGAGCGCCCGCACGATGCTGCGCTGCTCGAGCCCGCGGGACTCGACCGCCGCGAACAGGCTGGCCAGGGCCCCGAGCGGCTGCTCGACCTCAGCCGGGGCCAGCCGGGGGCGCCGGCCACGGGCGGCGGTGACCACGCCCTCGGTCCGCAGGTGGCGCAGGGCCTCGCGCACCGTGTGGCGGCTCACCGAGTACTGCTCGACCAGCGCCAGCTCACCGGGGAAGTCGATCGTGAACTCGCCTCCCGCCAGCCGGGCGCGCAGGTCGGTCAGCAGCTGCTGCCACAGCGGAACGGCAGCAGTGCGGTCCATCACCCGCGCTTGCCTTGAGAAGGTCACCGGCTTAATGTACGGACAAAGAAGCCGGACGACAAGCCTGGAGGCATGTATGCGCGTCGACGTGATCGAGACCCCCGACCTGGGTGACCGCAGCTACGTCGTGAGCGACGGCGGCTGCGCGATCGTGGTGGACCCGCAGCGCGACACCGACCGGGTGACGGCACTGCTCACCGAGCTGGGGGTGCCTGTGACCCTGGTGCTGGAGACCCACCTGCACAACGACTACGTGACCGGCGGGCTGGCCCTGGCGCGCTCCACGGGTGCGACCTACGTCGTGGCCGGCCGCGACGACGTCGCTTTCGACCGGTGCGCGGTCCACGACGGCGACGACCTGTCGGCCGGGACCATGAACGTCCAGGTGCTAGAGACGCCCGGCCACACCGACACGCACGTGTCCTACGTCATCTCCGGCAGGGAGGGTCCGCCGGCGGTCTTCACGGGAGGGTCGTTGCTCTACGGCAGCGTCGGGCGCACCGACCTGCTCGGCGCCGACCGCACCGACGAGCTGACCCGCAAGCAGTGGCACTCGGCGCGCCGACTCGCGACAACCCTGGCCGACAGCACGCCGGTCTACCCCACCCACGGCTTCGGCAGCTTCTGCTCCTCCGGCGGCGCCAGCGGGGGCAGCGACAGCACCATCGGCCAGGAGAAGCAGCGCAACGACGCCCTCACGCAGGACGATGAGCAGGCTTTCGTCGACACGCTCGTCGCAGGCCTGACCGGCTACCCCGCCTACTACGCGCACATGGGCGCCCTCAACGCAGCGGGACCGCAGGCCCCGGACCTGTCACCGCCCGCGCCGGTCGACCCGGCCGAGCTCGCTGGTCGGATCGCAGCGGGGGAGTGGGTCGTCGACCTGCGGGACAAGTCCGCCTACGCCGGCCGGCACCTGGCTGGCACCGTGTCGGTCGAGATGGGCAAGCAGTTCTCGACCTACGTCGGCTGGATCGCCCCGTGGGGCGCGCCGCTCACCCTGCTCGGCGAGAGCCCCGAGCAGGTCGCGGACGCGCAACGCCAGCTGGTCCGCATCGGGATCGACCGGCTGGCCGGCGCCGCTACCGGTGAGCTCGAGACCCTGGCCGAGGGCGTGCCGCTCCGTTCCTACCCTGTCGCTGACTTCGAGGGCGTGGCCGCCGAGCCGGACGCACAGGTCCTCGACGTGCGGCGCCACGACGAGCGTGCGCACGGCTTCATCGAGGGCTCGGTCCACATCCCGCTCAACGAGCTCGTCGAACGCATGGACGAGGTGCCGGCCGGACGGGTGTGGGTCCACTGCGCGAGCGGCTTCCGGGCCAGCATCGCCGCCAGTCTGCTCGACCGTGCGGAGCATGACGTCGTGCACATCGACGACGACTACAGCAATGCCGCCAAGGCCGGTTTCCAGATGCGCCAGGACTCCTGACGTCGATGGACGCCGCCGACTGGGACGCGCGCTATGCCACGGCCCAGCAGTGGTCGGACGAGCCGAACGCACTGGCCGCAGAGCTGCTGGCCGGGCTCCCTTCCGGACGGGCGCTGGACCTCGCCGCCAACGAAGGCCGGATGGCGCTGTGGCTCACGACCCTGAGCTGGCGGGTCACCGCCTTCGACTTCGCCGCCGGGGGTCTGGCGAGGGGTCGTATGCGCGCGGCCGGAGCTCACGGCTGCGCGGGGCCGTGACGCGCGCTCAGACCAACGGGTAACGGGTCAGCGGCGGAACAGTCCCCAGCGCCGGCCCTTGTCGACGGGCGCTGTCGCGACGCAGGAGCAGCGCTGCGAGGTCAGGACCCCCGCCAGCACGCTGTCCACGTGTTGACCGCACCCGGCCCAGGTCGCCTTGCCGCACTGCTTGCACGTCGCTGCTCTGCACATCGTAAAAGATCCCCTCGTAGCATCTGGATACCTACCAGGGTATAGGGGAACGTCCGGTCTGCATGGGCC
>JBBPYI010000181.1:0-3850 GCA_038200075.1 Mycobacteriales bacterium | reverse complement strand
GGCGACCGGGCGGGTGCTGGCCCGTACCGGCGCCGACCTACTGGTGGCTCTGGCCGCCGGGCTGGTGCTCGTGGCTGGCGGCAGCGTCCTGCTGGCCCGCGGCCGCAGCACCGGCTGAGCCGACTGCGACAGCACCGGCTGAGCCGACAGCAGCAACGCAAGAGGCCGGCAACCCCGCGGGGTTGCCGGCCTCTGGCGTCGCGGTGGTGCTTAGGAACGCACACCCTTGCGGCCGCTGACCGCGTTGTAGACGAGCAGCGCGATGATGGCGCCGATGATCGAGCCGATGATCCCGCTCGTGTTGAAGAACGAGTCGCCGTCGCCGCGACCGATCAAGCTGGCCAGGAAGCCACCGACGAACGAGCCGACGATGCCCAGCAGGATCGTGGCGGGGATGCTCATCGAGTCCTTGCCGGGTACCAGCGCGCGGGCGATGAAACCGGCGATGAGACCGATGATGATGAGCGAGATAATGAAGAAGATCAAGGTGTCCTCCTGGGGGTGCGAGGTCCGGGGGGACCAGGTCACGACCAGCAGTGCCCCGCTTGACGCAGCGTTGAACCTGTGATCTGCGCCGTCATCCGAGTGGCGCGTCCTTACATCGAGCCGAAGCCGACCCGCCGGGTCTCGGACTCGGCGATCTCGACGTACGCCAGCTTGTCGGCGGGCACCAGCACGCGCCGGCCCTTGTCGTCGATTAGCGTCAGCACGCCCAGGTCGGCCTTGAGGGCGTCGGACACGGCCTTGGCGACCTCGTCCGCCGTCTGCGTGCTCTCCAGCACCAGCTCGCGCGGGGCGAACTGCACGCCGATCTTGACCTCCACGGAGGGCTCCTTCATGTCGTCACGTCCAGGCTCTGGCTGCCCACGCTAGCCCGCGGCAGAGCAGACGGCACGGGCGTACGCCGAAGGCAGAACCTCGCTCAGGTCGTGCGGGGCGAGCCGGAGATCCCGCGCCAGGACAGGCTCATCAGCAGCTCGACCGCGCGTTCCTTGGGGATGCGGTCGGGCGAGCTGAGCCACCACCGGGCGCCCACCTCCATGAGGCCGGACAGCCCGATCGAGAGCAGCTGGGCCTCCTCGGCGCGGTAGCCGGTGTCGTGGGCGATCGTCTCGGCGATCGCGTCGACGCAGGCCTGGGTCATGCGCTCGACCCGCTCGCGCACCGCCGGGTCATTGCGCAGGTCGCTCTCGAAGACCAGCCGGAAGGCGCCGCGGTCCGAGCCCTCGCCGTCGACGAAGTCGAAGTAGGCGCGCACCGACGCCGCGACCCGCTGCTTGTTGTCCGTGGTGGACGAGAGCGCCTCGCGGACCTTGAGCACGAGGTATTCGGCCTGGTGGTCGATCAGCGCCAGATAGAGCTCGAGCTTGCTCGGGAAGTGCTGGTAGAGGACCGGCTTGCTGACCCCGGCCCGGTCGGCGATCTCGTCCATCGACGCCGCGTGGTAGCCGTGCTCGACGAAGACCTCCTGCGCGGCGGCCAGCAGCTGGGTGCGGCGCGCCTTGCGGGGGAGCCGGGTGCCCCGGGCCACGGGCGTCGTCGTCATGGCCCAACCCTATCGGCGCTGACCTTGTCGGCGGGGTCGGTCAGGCCACGCTGTCCGCGTCCTGACCGGACAGCTCGCGGGAGCCGTGCCGGGTGCGACGGGCGTCGATGACCCGGTCGGGGTTGCGACGCAGGTAGTCCTGCTCCAGCTCGGCCGTCCGCGAGGTGTGGAAGGACAGGGCGTCCTCGCTGCCGTGCAGGAACGTGTCGTGGCGGGTGTCGTGCAGGTGCTTGAGCTCGCGCTCGAGCGCCTCGTCGGTCAGCTTGTCGGCGGGCACACCGGTCACGTCGTCCTCCTAGGGGTCGGCCACGGCCTACCCGGGTACGCGGCGGGCCATGACCGATCCTGCACCCTGCCGCCCGTACGCCGTCGTCCTGGATGTCGACGGGACGTTGCTCGACACGGTGTTCCTGCATGTCCTGTCCTGGTGGGAGGCGCTGCGAGACGCCGGCCACGAGGTCACCTGCATCGACATCCACCGCGAGATAGGTCGCGGTGCGGCCGATCTCGTCAGCCGGTCGATCGGCCATGAGGACAGCGCGATCGTCGACGGGCACGCCGAGCGGTGGGCGCCGTTGCGCGAGCGGTGCCTTCCGTTCCCGGGCGTCCCCGAGCTCATCCGGGCCGTGGCAGCCGACGGTCGCGGTGAGTGAGCCCGTTAGAGCAGCGGCGCGAGCAGATCTCCGTCGCGCTGCACCCGGGCCAGCACGTCGTCGCTGGTGAAGACCAGATCACTTGCCCGGGTGCAGGTCTCGACCTCCTGCCAGGTCACCGGAGTGGACACCGTCGGGCGCTCGCGGGCGCGCAGGGAGTAGGCCGTCACGGTTGTCTTGGCGGCGCTGTTCTGCGACCAGTCGACGAGCACCTTGCCCTCCCGCAGCGATCTGGTCATGCGGCTGAGCACCAGGTCCGGGTGCTCTTTCTCCAGGCGCTGCGCGAGCGCCTTGGCGTACGACGAGGTCTGCTCCGACGATTCGAAGTGGTCGGCGCAGGCCAGCAGCTGAAGCCCTTTGTTGCCACTGGTCTTGGCCAGTGGCGTGAGACCGTCCGCCTCCAGCAGCGGCCGCAGCAGCAGTGCCACCGCGCAGCACTCGACCACGGTCGCCGGCGGCCCCGGGTCGAGGTCGAAGACGATCAGGTCGGGGCCGTCGCGGTCGACCCGCCACTGGTGGGTGTGCAGCTCCAGCGCGGCGAGGTTGGCGGTCCAGACCAGGGTCGCCAGGTTGTCTACGACGACGTAGTCGATGCTCTCGCGGCCCTTGCTGGAGCCGGGGGAGGGCAGCGTGACGGTCCGGACCCAGTCGGGCGTGCCGCGGGGGGCGTTCTTCTCGAAGAAGACCTGTCCGTCGACGCCGTCGGGATAGCGCTTGCGGGTCAGCGCCCGCTCGGCCAGGTGCGGCAGCAGCACCGGGGCGATGCGGGTGTAGTAGTCCAGCACCTGCCCTTTGCTGAAGCCGGTCGCCGGGTAGAGCACCTTGTCCAGGTTGGACAGCACGACCGGCGTGCCCTCGACGTCCACGGTGAGCTTCACTCCCGCACCACCTTCCCCGGGTCGAGGTCGTCACGCAGTCCCTTAAAGGATGGATGCCGCAGCCGGCCGTCCCGGGTCCACTCGGTGAAGTCGACGTCGACGACCAGCACCGGCTCGACCCAGACGGCATGCCTGGCCTGGTCGCGCGGGACGTCGACCAGGGCGGCCGTGTCCCGTCGCAGCGGCGCCAACCGCTCGCCGAGCATCGTGAGTGTGGCTGCGCTGAAGCCGGTCCCGACATGGCCGGCGAAGACCAGCGCGTCACCGTCCCAGACGGCCAGCAGCAGTGACCCCAGCCGCCCCGCCCGCCCGCCCTCGCCGGGTTTCCAGCCGACGACCACGGCGGAGGCCCGGCGTACGTGTTTGACCTTGACCCAGCAGTCGCTGCGCCGGCCGGCCTCGTAGCGGCTGTCACGGCGCTTGGCGATCACGCCTTCCAGTCCCTGCGCCTTTGTCGCCTGGACCAGGGCGGCGCCCTCGCCGGGGAAGGCCGGAGGCACCTGCCAGTGCGGCCCGACGAGTCCGAGCGCATCCAGGGCAGCCCGTCGCTCGTCGTAGGTGCGGCCGAGCAGGGACTGACCGTCGACCCAGAGCAGGTCGAAGACGACGAAGGTGACCGGGGTCGAGGCTCGCAGCGCCGCCGACGGCGAGCGCACGTGCATGCGCGACTGCAGCTGTCCGAAGTCCGGGACGCCGGCTGCGTTGAACGCCACCACCTCGCCGTCGAGCAGCACCGGGACGCCGACCGCGTCGATGAGACCGGCGAGCTCGGG
>JBBPYI010000180.1:0-12584 GCA_038200075.1 Mycobacteriales bacterium | reverse complement strand
GACGCCGGGGTCGTCAAGGGTGCCCGGCACCTGCACCTGTACTCACTGCAGTGGGCGCGCCTGCTCGCGACGTGCGGGAAGCGGACCGACAAGCACCTGCCCCAGGGCTGGCTGGTCGACGACCTGGCCTACCAGCGTGGGCTGCTCGACGGGCTTGTCGCCTCCGACGGCTTCGTGGACCAGGCTGGCCGGTTGGTCTTCCGCAACACGTCTCGGCAGCTCGTCGAGCTGTTCGGACTGCTCTGCCTGCTGGTGCACGGCAGCCTGCCCAACGTCGAGAGCGTCGCGCCAAGTGCAGGTGGCCTGCCGGGCGTCCGGGACGAGGACTGCCAGCCGTCGTTCCGATCCCGGCTCAACACGACGCACGCCAAGCGGCAGCTGGAGGAGTTCGCCGCCGTCAAGGTGCTCCAGACGTCGCGGTGCGGCGCGAGCGAGGCCGTCTACGACCTGGAGATCGACGATGACAGTCACAGTTTCATCGCCGACAACCTCGTGGTGCACAACAGCATCTGCACCACGAGAGTCGTTGCAGGCGTGGGGGTTCCGCAGATCACGGCGATCGCGCAGGCCTCCCGGGCCTGCCGCGCGGCGGGTGTGCCGGTGGTCGGCGATGGTGGCCTGCAGTACTCCGGTGACATCGCCAAGGCGCTGGTAGCAGGCGCTGACACGGTCATGGTCGGCGGTCTGCTCGCGGGCTGTGAGGAGAGCCCGGGCGACCTGGTGTTCGTCGGCGGCAAGCAGTACAAGACCTACCGCGGCATGGGCTCGATCGGCGCGATGGCCTCGCGCGGCAAGAAGTCGTTCTCCAAGGACCGCTACTTCCAGGCCGACGTCGTGAGCGACGACAAGATCGTGCCGGAGGGCATCGAGGGGCAGGTGCCCTACCGCGGGCCGCTCGCGGCCGTCGTGCACCAGCTGGCCGGCGGCCTGCAGCAGTCGATGTTCTACGTCGGCGCCCGCACCGTGCCCGAGCTCCAGCAGCGGGGTCGGTTCGTCCGCATCACCGCCGCGGGGCTCAAGGAGAGCCACCCGCACGACATCCAGATGACCGTCGAAGCACCGAACTACGGGAGCCGTTCCTGATGTCCACCGGAACTGCAGTCGAGATCGGGATCGGCAAGACGGGTCGTCGGGCGTACGGCTTCGACGACATCGCGATCGTGCCCTCGCGGCGCACCCGCGATCCGGAGGACGTCTCGATCGCCTGGGAGATCGACGCCTACCGCTTCGAGCTGCCACTGGTCGCCAGCGCGATGGACGGGGTCGTGTCGCCCGCGACGGCGATCGAGATCGGCCGCCTCGGCGGGCTCGGGGTGCTCAACCTCGAAGGGCTGTGGACGCGGTACGACGACCCTGAGCCGCTGCTCGACGAGATCGCGTCGCTGCCGCCGGAGACCGCGACGGCCCGGATGCAGGAGATCTACGCCAAGCCGATCGAAGCCGATCTGATCACCGCCCGGGTCAAGCAGATCCGCGACGCAGGGGTGACGGTCGCGGCGTCGCTGACCCCGCAGCGGACCGTGCAGTTCGCCCAGACGGTGCTCGACAGCGGTGTGGATCTGTTCGTCATCCAGGGCACCGTGGTGTCGGCTGAGCACGTCAGCTCGCGCTCCGAGCCGCTGAACCTCAAGCGCTTCATCGCCGACCTCGACGTCCCCGTGCTGGTCGGCGGTTGCGCGACCTACATGTCGGCGCTGCACCTGATGCGCACCGGCGCCGCCGGCATCCTGGTCGGCGTCGGTCCGGGGCAGGCCAACACCACCCGCGGCGTGCTCGGCATCGGCGTACCCATGGCGACCTCGATCGCCGACGCCGCCGGCGCCCGCCGCGACTACCTCGACGAGTCCGGCGGCCGCTACGTCCACGTCATCGCCGACGGCGGGATGCGTACGGGCGGCGACGTCGCCAAGGCCATCGCGTGCGGCGCCGATGCGGTCATGATGGGCAGCCCGCTGGCCCGTGCGACCGAGGCGCCCGGCCGCGGCTGGCACTGGGGCCACGGCAGCTATCACCCCGAGCTGCCCCGCGGCACCCGCGTGCAGGTCGAGCCCGCCGGGACGCTGCAGGAGGTGCTGCTCGGTCCGGCCCGCACCGACGAGGGCACCACCAACCTGTTCGGCGGCCTGCGCCGGGCGATGGCGATGACCGGCTACTCCACGATCAAGGAGTTCCAGAAGGTCGAGGTCATGGTCGCGCCGGCGATGCAGACCGAGGGCAAGTCGTTGCAGCGCAGCCAGGCCCGGGGGATGTCAGCGCGCTAGACCTGCTCGACGCCGAGGCCTGACGGGGATTGTCCTGCGCCGTCCGCACGTTGGCAGTGGCATGACTACAGCAACCTGGAACGGCACTGTCATCGCCCAGTCCGACGACACCGTCGTCGTGGAGGGCAACCACTACTTCCCTCGCAGCTCGGTCGTGGACGGGGTGCTCGTCGACTCCTCGCGCACCAGCGTGTGCCCGTGGAAGGGGACCGCGAGCTATCACTCGGTCGTCGTCGACGGGCAGACCAACGACGACGCCGCCTGGTCCTACCCCGCGCCCAAGGACGCGGCGGCCGAGATCAAGGACCACATCGCGTTCTGGAACGGCGTCGAGGTCTCCTGACCTCCCCGACACCCGGGCGCTGATGGCGCTGTGGTGCGTACGACACCGGCGCGGCTGGCACCAGGTCGCCCCCGGCCCCGGACAGCAAACCGGCCCGGACCCCCGAGCAGGGGGTCCGGGCCGTCCGGTCGGCGGAAGGGATCAGCCCCTGCCGCCGTCCTTGTCCTTGCACTTGTCCTTCTTGACGGCCTCGTTCTTGGGGCTGCAGCTCGGGCTGGGCTCGGTCGTCGCGGTGCTCGTCGGCGACGGGCTGGAGCTGGCCTCCGGGCTCGCACTCGCAGACGGGCTGGCACTCGCAGACGGGCTGGCACTCGCAAACGGGCTGGCGCTGGCCGACGCGGTCGGGCTCGGCGAGGCCGAGGCGCCGCTGCCGCTGGGCACCGGCGTGCTCTCACCGAGCACGAACGGACAGGAGCCGGCCGCGGTGTCGGCGGTCAGCGTGGCTGCGCTGGTGTCGCGCTGGGCCAGCACCTGCCCGACCGTGATGCGGTCACCGGTGGCCAGGGCAGGCGCCGTGGCCAGGACCGCGGCGTAGTCGTCCGGGCTGAAGCTCACGACGACCTCGTTGGTGGCGACGTCGAAGGACCCGTTTGTCAGGGCCCTGGTGATCGCACCCTGCTGGCGCAGCGAGAACGTCTCGCCGGTGGCCCGCCGGTTGGCGGTGAGGAAGACCTCCGGGTCGCTGCCGCGGGTGAAGTAGAAGCGGAAGAACTCCCCGACCGAGCCGGCGGGCGGACCCGCTGCCAGGTCGGTCACCCGGATCCGGGCGGTCAGCATGCCGGTCGTCTCGTCGCGCTGCAGATAGCCCTCTCGGATGTCCAGGCTGGGCTGGCTGGGCAGCGGGGTGTCGAGCAGCACGACCTGGCTGGCGTCACCGGCGGGGTCCACGACCTGCACGGACGTCGGCAAGCAGCTCGGCGCGGGCAGTCCGGGTGCGGGCAGGCCCTGCTGGGCGGCCAGCGTCGCGGCGACGTCGACCAGGCCGTGGCCGCGGTCGAAGGAGGTCGTGTGGTCGGGGTTGCGGGCCGCGTCGTCGGCGACGTAGGTCTGGGCGCCGAACTGGTAGGCGTTGTTCTCCAGCAGCTGCTCGACGCCGGCCGGGGTCAGCGCCGGGTTCACCTGGAACAGCTGCGCGACGACGCCGGCGATGTACGGCGTGGCCATCGAGGTGCCGCTGATGGTGTTGAACGTCCCGATGTCGGCCGCGCCGGGTCCGTCGACCGGGTCGAGCCCGGTCGCGCAGATCGACAGGTACGGCCGGCACGACGAGGTGATCAGGTCACCGGGCGCCGAGATGTCCGGGAAGCTCCCCACGATGTCCTTGTTGCCGCGCGAGGAGAAGCTCGACAGCTGGTTGTCGCGGTTGCCCGTGCCGCCGTCGTTGTAGCTGGCCACCATCAGCACGCCGGGGGTCGGGTCCATCGCAGGCGGGTTGGTGAACGCGCTGCTGCCGTCGCCGCCGTCGTTGCCGGCAGCCCACACGGGCACGACGCCCTTGGCCACGAGCATCTGCTGGATGCGCACCGTGGCGCTGTTGGGGTCGAAGCTGTTCCCGCCCTGGCTGGCCGCCGGTCCGTAGGAGTGGGTCGTCACGCGGATCGGCGGGCACGCGGGGTCCGGTGCGCCCGTCTGCTCGGTGGCGGGCTTGCACGGCTGGGCCTGGTGCTCCACGACCCAGTTCATCGCGGAGTTGGCGTTGATGATCGACAGGCCCGCGCCGACCGACAGCCCGACGAGCGAGGCGCCGGGGGCGGAGCCGCGCAGCGTGCTGACGCGGGGGCGGGTCGTCGTCGTCTCGACGCCGGCCACGATCCCGGCGACGTGGGTGCCGTGGCCGCCGCCGGAGTTGGTGTCGGTGTCGTTGGTGACCGGCTCCTGCACGAAGCAGGTGTCGGTGGGGGCGGTCGCGACTGAGCAGACGTTCTCCAGGTTGGCGACGACCTTGCTCTTGCCGTCCTTGCGGAAGAACGGGTGGCTGCCGTCGATGCCGGAGTCGATCACCGCGACCGAGACGCCGGCCCCGTCCACCCGCGCGCCCGCGTCGTCCTTGTACGTCGCCAGCGCCTGGTTGCTGCGCGTCGCGTCGTGGGCGGTCGACAGCTGATAGGTCAGCGCCTCGTCGCCCTCGACGTAGGTCACTCCCGGCTGGGCGAGCACGGCGCGCACCTGCGCCGGTGCGCCGACCGCCACGACGATCCCGACCGACTGCCAGGTCTGCTGGATCGTGAGGCCGGACGTACGGGCCGCTGCCGTCGCGGCAGCGGTGCTCTGGCCGCTCACCATCACCCGCAGGGGCGTCGTCGTGCCCTTGGCGAGCTGTCCGGCGAGGTAGGGCTGCAGGCGATCCCCGACAGGGACCGCCGGCCAGGAGGTGGGCAGGGCAGGCGCCGTGAAGGCCGGAGCGGTGGCTCGCGGCGGGAGCGCGGCGTGCGCCAGGACGGGGGACAGCAGCAGGGCGGACACGGCGAGGACGCCGGCCCGGCGCGGATGGCGCACGGTTCTCCTACGGGTCGAGTGGCTGGGTGCTCACCCTTTCGCCACGTACGCCCCGGTTCCTGCTAGGCCGCCCGGCCGAAGGCCCTCGGTAGCCTCATGCGGGTGACCGAACCCCACGCTGATGCCGATGTGGTGCTCGTCGTCGACTTCGGCGCGCAGTACGCCCAGCTGATCGCCCGCCGGGTGCGCGAGTGCCAGGTCTACAGCGAGATCGTGCCGCACACGATCACCGCCGAGCAGATCCGCGCGCGCGCCCCGAAGGCCGTCATCCTGTCCGGCGGGCCGAGCTCGGTCTACGCCGACGGCGCCCCGCAGGTCGCGGCCGGCTTCTTCGACACCGGCGTCCCGACCTTCGGCATCTGCTACGGCTTCCAGGCCATGGCCGCCTCCCTCGGCGGTCGCGTCGCGAGGACCGGCACCGCGGAGTACGGGCGTACGGCGCTGACCGTCGTCGAGCCCGGCGTGCTGCTCTCGGGCCTGCCGTCCGCACTCAACGTCTGGATGTCGCACGGCGACGCCGTCGCCGAGGCGCCTCCCGGCTTCACCGTCACCTCCTCCACCGGCGCCACGCCCGTCGCGTCGTTCGAGGACCCCGCGAGGGGGCTGTACGGCGTGCAGTTCCATCCCGAGGTCCTGCACAGCGAGCACGGTCGGGAGGTGCTGCGGCGCTTTCTCATCGACGGTGCCGGCTGCCGCCCGACGTGGACGACGCACAACGTCGTGGAGGACCAGGTCGCGCGCATCCGCGCGCAGGTCGGCGACAAGCGGGTCGTCTGCGGGCTGTCCGGCGGGGTCGACTCGGCTGTGGCTGCAGCCCTGGTGCACAAGGCCGTCGGCGATCAGCTGACCTGCGTGTTCGTCGACCACGGGCTGCTGCGCAAGGGCGAGGCCGAGCAGGTCGAGCAGGACTTCGTCGCCTCGACCGGTGTGCAGCTGCGGGTCGCCAAGGTCGCCGACCAGTTCCTGGAGGCGCTGGCCGGTGTGACCGACCCGGAGACCAAGCGCAAGGCGATCGGCCGGGAGTTCATCCGCGTCTTCGAGGCCGAGGCCCGAGCCCTGGACGCCGAGGTCGACGTCGAGTTCCTGGTGCAGGGCACGCTCTACCCCGACGTGGTCGAATCCGGCGGCGGAGCAGGCACATCCACCATCAAGAGCCACCACAACGTCGGCGGCCTGCCCGACGACCTGCAGTTCTCCCTGGTCGAGCCGCTGCGCGCGTTGTTCAAGGACGAGGTACGCGCCGTCGGCCTCGAACTCGGACTGCCCGAGGCGATCGTCTGGCGTCAGCCGTTCCCGGGCCCTGGCCTGGGCATCCGGATCATCGGAGAGGTCACCCGCGAGCGCTTGGAGCTGCTGCGCGAGGCCGACGCGATCGCCCGCTTCGAGATGACCGCCGCCGGCCTGGACCGCGACGTCTGGCAGTGCCCGGTCGTGCTGCTCGCCGACGTCCGCTCGGTCGGTGTGCAGGGCGACGGCCGGACGTACGGCCACCCGATCGTGCTGCGCCCGGTCTCCTCCGAGGACGCGATGACCGCCGACTGGTCCCGCATCCCGTACGACGTGCTCGCGAAGATCTCGACCCGGATCACGAACGAGGTGCCGGGCATCAACCGGGTCGTGCTCGACGTGACGAGCAAGCCCCCGGGCACGATCGAGTGGGAGTAAGCCAGTAGCGTGCGGTCGACGACGGGACGAGGGAGCAGCGTGGACAACTGATCCGTCCCGCTCAGGCCGGGTCGATCTCGAGCCACACGGTCTTGCCGCCATCGGCCTGCTGGTCGGTGCCCCACCGGCTGGCGACGGCGGCGACCAGGGTGAGCCCGCGGCCGTTGGTGGCCTCGTCGTCGGCGTCGCGCGGACGGGTCGGCACGTCTCCGGCCTGGTCCGAGACCGAGACCCGGAGCCGACCGTGGCGCTGGAGCAGGTGCAGAACGGCGCCGGTGCGGGCGTGGACGAGGGCGTTGGTGACGAGCTCGGAGACGGCCAGGGTCGCGGCATCCTCCATGTCGGTGAGCGACCAGTCGGCAAGCACCTGCCGGAGGAAGCGGCGGGCCACTGCCGCGCTGGTCAGCTCGGGCGGCAGCACCAGCTCTGCCTGGGAACCCGCGTCGTCCCCGACGGCCGCCCGGTGCACGGTCAGCACCGTGACGTCGTCGTCCAGCTCGTCGCGGACGAGCCGGGACAGCAGGTACGGCCCCACCCGGTCCACGTCGAGCGCACCGTCGCAGCTCGGCGCCTCGGCCAGCGCGGCGTGAAGCGCGGCGTAGCCCTCGAAGAGCGATCGGTGCCGGGCCTCGACCAGGCCGTCCGTGATCATCAGCAAGGTGCAGCCGGGTGCGAGGAAGGCAACGGCGCTGTCGCGGGGGGACCTGCCGACGCCGAGCGGCATGCCCCGCCCGCCGGTCAGCTCGGACGTCGACCCGTCGGTGTGCAGCAGCACGCTGGGCAGGTGTCCTGCGCTGGCGTGCTCGAGCCGACCGCTCGCCGGGTCGAGCACCGCGTAGGCGATGGTGACGATCTCCTCGTCGTCGTCGAACGTCTCGGCCAGCACGTCGAGCCGGCTCAGCACCAGCGCCGGGTCCGGGTCCAGGGCTGCGTAGCCGCGCAGCGCGTTGCGTACCTGCCCCATGACCGACGCGGCGCGCGGACCCTTGCCGCGGACGTCACCGACGACCAGGGCGAGCCGGTCGCCGGGCACGGTGAAGGCGTCGTACCAGTCGCCGCCGACGTCGACGTCCCCACCGGCAGGCTGGTAGGTGCCCGCGACGCGCAGCCCCGCGACCTCGGGGAGCCGGTCCGGCAGCAGACTGCGCTGCAGGAGCATCGCGATGCTGCGCTCGCGCTCGTAGCTAAGGGCCCGCTCGATGGCCTGGGCGGCGAGGTCGCCGAGGGCGAGCAGGAACGCCCGCTCCTCGGCATTCCAGTCCCGCTCCTCGACGAAGCCGAGGGCGAGCACGCCGAAAGGCATCCCGGTGGTGGAAATAGGGAGCCGGGCCCAGGCCTGCTCCTGCGACAGTCGCACGAACTGCTCGATCTCCGGTGTGGGGAAGCGAGCGATCAGCTGGTCGGCGCCGGAGACGAACAGCGGCTCGCCGGTGCGCAGCACCTCGGGGCCGGGCGACACCGTGTCGATGCCGATGTCGGCCCACTGCGCCTTCACGTCGGGGTCGTAGCCGTTCAGCACCTGGTACCGCAGGCGGGTGCCCGTCTCGTCCAGCAGTGACAGCCCTCCACTGGCCGCGCCGACGCCGTCGTGAGCCTCGTCGAGCACTGCCTCGACGATGTCGGCGATCCGGACCGACCGGCTCAAGCGTGCCGCGACCCGCTGCAGCCGCTGCGTCCGCTCCGCAGCGGCGCGGGCCTGCTCCGTCAGCCGTTCGCGTTCGCGGGCCTGGCGGCGTTCTTCGGTGATGTCCACGGTCACGCCGACCCACTCGAGGATGGTCCCGTCCGCTGCGCGCACGGGCACTCCGCGCACCTGCAGCGCGCGCTCGTCGTCCGGTCCGACGTCACCGCGCACGGGGCGGATGCGGTACGTCACGTCGTACGCCGAGCTCGACGCCACGGCGCGCTGCCAGGTCGCGGCGGTCTGCTCGCGGTCGGCGGGGTGGATGGCGTCGAGCCAGCCGTCGCCGAGGACCTCCTGCTCGCTCTGCCGGCTGGTCTCGCGCCAGCGGGGGAGATCGGTGGTCAGCTGCCCGTCGGGCGACGTCACCCAGACGTCGACGGCGGTGGCCTCGACGAGAGAGCGGTACCGCGCCTCGCTGCGGCGCAGTGCCTCGACCGGATCCTTCACCCGTCGGACCCTAAACGATCAGGACGGCTCCGTCGCCGGGGCACGACCACAACAGCCTCGCGAGGATGTGGCCGCAGGTCGGCGAGCGGTTCAGCCCGCAGCGCGCTTGTAGACGTCAGGCGGGAACCAGCCCTGCTCGACGAGCCGGGCGCCCCAGATGTCGCAACGCGCTGCCACCGGTTCCAGCAGGTCGCCGAGGGCGTCGACGACCGGGGCCATCGCGAGGTCGGTCGCCTGCTCCACGCCCGCACGCAGCTCGCGCCCCGCGTCGCTGAGCCGGTCGCCGTCGAGCAGTCCGCGGGCCCGCAGCCGGTCTTGCGCCGCTGCCATCGCCTCGGGCGACCAGGCGCGGGTGCCGGTGTAGGCCAGCGGTTCGTAGCCCACCCACAGCTCGGTCAGCAGGTTGGCCTCCAGGCCGCTCAGGCCTGCCGCGACGCAGGCGGCGAGGTGGCTGTCGCCACGGCACTCGCGCAGCAGGCTCGCCACGTGCCACAGCGCGGCGTACGGGTCCTGCGGCCAGGGCTGCGAGCGCACGCCGGCGTACAGCGGTCGACCCGCGAGGTCGGCGCACTCGGCCGCGTCCCGCAGTGCCTGGACGGTGGGGGCCAGCTGATCGTCGTCGCCGACGACGGTGCGCAGCGCCTCGGCCGAGCCCTGCAATGCTGCGTTGCGCACCTGCTCACGCGAGCAGGCGGCCCGCCCCGCGGCGAGCAGGGCGGCCACCGCGCCCGGCTCGAAGACGCCGAACGTCGCCGCCACGACACCCGGTTCGGCGTCACCGAGCACGGACGCCCGCGACCAGGCGTAGCCGGTGAGGAAGTCCAGACCGAGCGCGGCGTAGGCGTCGTAGACCGGCCGGGCCCAGAAGCTGACCGCTGCCAGCGGCTCGACGGCGTCGCGCAGTCGGCGGGCGGGGGTCTGCCAGCCGGTCTGGAGCGCAGCATCCGGGCGGGGGGCGAAGAACGCGTCCTGCATCTCGCTGTAGTCCATGGCGTCGATCCAACACCCTGGCGCCCCGCAGACCTCGCGTTGACCGGCTCGCGTATTAGGCCTACCTTACCCAAGTAAGGACGACCTGACCTCGAGGAGCACCTGTGCTGGCGAACGGCTTGATTGGTCTGCGCGAAGGCCTCGAGGCCTCGCTCATCGTCAGCATCCTGGTCGCCTACCTGGTCCGCACGGGTCGGCGCGATGCGCTGCCTCGCGTCTGGATCGGCGTCGGCGCCGCCGTCGCACTGAGCCTGACCGCCGGTGCCGCGCTGACCTTCACCGCCGCGTCGCTGTCCTTCCAGCAGCAGGAGCTGCTCGGCGGGACCCTGTCGATCGTCGCGGTCGCCTTTGTGACCTGGATGGTCTTCTGGATGCGGCGTACGGCCCGCTCGCTCAAGGGCCAGCTCGAGGGCAAGGTGGAGCTCGCGCTCGGTGCCGGTGGCGCGGCGCTGGCCGTCGTGGCCTTCCTCTCGGTCGCCCGCGAGGGGCTGGAGACGGCGCTGTTCCTGTGGGCCGCGGCTCAGTCGGCCGGCTCGGGCTCGGCCCCGCTCACGGGGGCGGCACTGGGTCTGACGATCTCGGTGGTGCTGGCCTACCTGCTCTACCGGCGCGCCGTGAAGATCAACCTCGCGAGCTTCTTCAAGGTCACCGGCGCGCTGCTCATCGTGGTTGCTGCCGGCGTCCTGTCCTACGGCATCCACGACCTGCAGGAGGCCGGCGTGCTGCCCGGTCTGTCCTCGCTGGCCTTCGACGTCAGCGGGACCATCCCGCCGAGCAGCTGGTACGGCACGCTGCTGCGCGGCACCGTCAACTTCACACCGGCCACCACCTGGCTGCAGTCGCTGGCCTGGGTGGCGTACGTCCTGCCGGTCGTGGCCCTCTACTTCCGCCCGCTGGCGCCGGCTCCCGCCCGCCAGACCGCCTCCGTCTGATCCAGGAGCTCCTCCCGTGCGTCGTACCGCCCCTGTCGTCCTGCTCGCTCTTGCCCTCGCCGGGTGCGGAGGCCAGGCCGCCTCGACCTCCAGCGCCAGCGGTGAGCCCGTCCGGGTGTCCGCCGGTGACACCTCGTGCGACGTCAGTCGTACGTCCCTGCCGGCCGGCTCGACGCTGTTCCGGATCGAGAACACCGGCTCACAGGTCACCGAGGTCTACCTCTACGGCGAGGGCGACAAGATCGTGGCCGAGAAGGAGAACATCGGCCCCGGCATCAGCTACGACCTGACGGCGCAGATCTCCGCGGGCAGCTACGACGTTGTGTGCAAGCCGGGCATGACCGGTGACGGCATCCGTACGCCCATCACCGTCGCCGCCGGCAGGCCGGCGCCCTGACGGACCCGGCCGCGGACAAGGCGGTCGCGGCCTACCGGGCCTACGTCCAGGAGCAGGCTGACGCGATGGTGCCCTTGGTGCAGAACGCAGCGACGCGATGGGGAGTACCTGCGGCACACCGGCTCCTCGGTCGGGGCGCTGCCGCCCGGCGTACGCCCCGGTGGGTTCGGGGGTGAGGGCCTGCTGGCCTAGTCCGGCCCGCAGCGGGTACTGCGCCGGTCATGAGAATCGTGTCGCTCGTCCTGATCGTCTGGTTCATCATCGGTGCTGTCGCCGCAGGACAACGTGGCTACTACGGCAACGACGACCAGAGCTGCACCGGGATCGGTACGACGGTCGTCACCGTCCTGGCCGGGCCCTTGAACTACGTCGGGGTCAACCCCAAGATCGAGAGCTGCGACCTGCCCGAGCCCAGTCAGTAGCGGTGCCGGCAGGCACACTGGACAGCAGCCCCTCCGGTCCGCGGAGGTGCGAGAGGGCATCAGGGAGTCCCATGTCCGATCAGGACGTCGTGTCCGACCAGGCCGAGACCCCCGTCGAGCCCAAGTGGTGGGGCACGCACCTGCGCGAGATCCGTTGGCAGGCCGAGCTCGCCCGGCTGCTCGCCGACCCGGTCTGGCGCGGTGTCGACCTGCCTCGCGGCGACGGCGAGCCGGTGCTGCTGATCCCCGGCTTCCTGGCGGGTGACCAGTCGCTGTCGGTGCTGGCCAGCTGGCTGCGCAAGCTCGGCCACCGGCCGCGCCGTGCCGGGATGTCGTTCAACGTCGCCTGCTCCGACATCGCCGTCGACCGGCTCGACAAGGTGCTGGCACACACCCATCTGAGCTCCGGTCGCAAGGTGGCCATCGTCGGCCACAGCCGCGGCGGGCACTTCGCGCGGGCGCTGGCCGTACGCCACCCCGAGCACGTCTCGCAGGTCATCTCGATGGGGTCGGGACTGGACACGCCGTTCGACATCTCCGAGCCGACCCGGCTCGCGGTCGAGGGCGTACGCCGCATGGTCGTTCGTCGTGATCCTGAGCGGGCGGCGCTGGGCTGCTTCACGCACGAGTGCCTGTGCCGCTACGCGCAGGACTACCGCGCGCCGTTCCCGGAGTCGGTGCCACTGACGTCGATCTACTCCAAGGGCGACGGGGTGGTCCGCTGGCGGGCGTGCGTCGTGCCGTACGCCCGCAACGTCGAGGTGACCGGCAGCCACATCGGGCTGGCCTTCAACCGCCACGCGTACCGCGAGATCGCCCACGCCCTGGCGCCTTCCGCATGACCGTCGCCGTGGTCGGAGCCGGCACGATCGGGCTGTCGTGGGTGGCGCTGTTCGCCTCGCACGGTCACGACGTACGCATCACCGACCCGCGCGAGGACCTCGTCG
>JBBPYI010000179.1:0-12008 GCA_038200075.1 Mycobacteriales bacterium | reverse complement strand
GCTGCGGCCCCGGCTTCGGCCCCGGCGCCGGCCCCGGCACCGGCACCGGCCCCGGCGCCGGCTGCGGCCCCGGCCCCGGCACCGGCGGGACCGTCCCCGAGCCCCAGCACCTCGCCGGTCGGCGCCAGCCCGTCGCCGACCGGCTCCACCGCGCCCAGCTTCGCCCCCAGCCCGTCAGCGGTGCCCGTCTCGACCGCTGGCGGCGCCGGCTATGTCGCCCTGGCCCCGCAGCGGCTGCTCGACACCCGCGACGGCACCGGTGCGCCGACCGGTCGGGTCGGACCGGGCGCCAGCGTGGACCTGGCCGTGGCCGGCGTCGGCGAGGTCCCGGCTGCGGCGACGGCCGTCGTCCTCAACGTCACGGCCGCAGCGGCCAGCGCGTCTACCGACGTGCGGGTCTACCCCGTACGCACCGGTGGGCCCGTCCCGGAGGTGAGCAACCTCAACCTGACCACGGGCCAGACGCGGGCCAACCTGGTCACCGTCGCGATCGGGGAGGGCGGTCGAGTGCGGCTGCGCAACGCCGCCGGGACGGTTCACCTGCTCGCCGACCTGGCCGGCTACTACGCACCTGCCGCCCCGGCCGGGCTGTTCCCGTTGGACCCGGAGCGGGTGCTCGACACCCGCACCCGCAGCGGCGCGACCAAGCTCGGCGCCGGCGAGGTGCTCACGCTGCAGGTGGCCGGCACCCGCCAGGTGCCCGCCACCGCCAGGGCCGTCGTGCTCGGCGTGACGGCGGTGGGCGCGACCAGGCCGACCGACGTGCGCGTCTACCCGGCCCGCGCCGGCAGCACCGCAGTACCGCTGGTCAGCAACCTCAACGTGGTGCCGGGCGGGCCGGTGCCGAACCTGGTGGTCGTGCAGGTCGGCGACGACGGCCTGGTGCGGCTGCGCAACGCCAGCGGCGAGGTGGCGCTGGTAGCCGACCTGTTCGGGTACTACGACGCAGGCTCGGGCGCCGCGCGCTTCCGGGCCCTGTCGCCGACCCGCCTGCTCGACACCCGTCCCGGACGACCTGGACCGCAAGAGGTCCTCGATGTCGACACCTCAGGCCGGGCCGGTATCCCGACCAGCGTGACGGCGGTGGCGCTGAACGTCACGGGTGTCGCGGCCAGCGCCGGCACGGACGTCCGGGTCTACCCGACACCGCTGACCACCAGCTCGCTGCCGCCGTCGGTGAGCACGCTGAACCTCGTACGGGGGCAGACCGCCGCGGACGCGGCGCTGGTGCGCACCGGCAACGGCGGCAGCGTGCGGCTGTTCAACAGCAGCGGCTCGGTGGGGCTGCTGGTCGACGTCGCGGGCTGGTTCGGCCCCTGACGCCGTCAGCCGAGCCGCCGCAACGCGTGCGGTGACGGGGCCGGCTCTTGCGTGACGGCCACGTCTGTCGCGTCGTGCGCACCTTGCCGTTCTTGGTGCCAGCAGCGCCCGGGCCACGCTCGATGCCGACACCGAGATGGCGTGGCGACCGCGAGCGACCGTCACTGCCCAGGTCCCGGGCTACGTCGGCCCCTGCCGCTTCGCTCTCCTGCCGGGTGGACCCTGGCACCTCAGTCTCCTGCTCCCATTTCGCCGGGAGGTCGGCTCACGGCTGCTTGAGCGCAGATGCGTGACAGGCACGTCGTCGAAGCTCGACGTCCGTGAGTCACCCGAGCAGCAGCGCGCTGTGCGTCAGCTCATGATGGAGCAGCAGCTGCTTGCGCTCGATCCCTCCGGCGTAGCCGGTGAGGGCTCCACCCGAGCCGACAACCCGGTGGCACGGCACGACAAGGCAGACCGGGTTGCGTCCGTTGGCGGCGCCGACGGCGCGCATCGCGGTCGGTCGCCCGATGGCGGTCGCCAGGTCGGCGTAGGTGCAGGTCGCGCCGTACGGCACGCGTTGCAGGGCGGCCCACACCTCCTGCTGGAACGGTGTGCCGCCCAGCGCCAGCGGCACCGTGAAGTGGGTCAGATCGCCTGCCCAGTAGGCGGTCAGCTGCTCGCACAGCTCCGGTAGAAGGCTGTCGTCGCGATCCCCGAACCGCGAGCTGTCCGGACGGTGGCGCTGGTCGGACATGAACAAGCCTGTCAGGAAGCCGTCCTCAGCCACGGCGCTCAGCGGTCCCAGGGGGCTGTCGATCACGGCGTACGTCATGGGGTGTCCTTGGTCGGCAGGTGGTTGACGGCGTGATCGCCGACAGCCCACAGGTGCTGCACGGCATACGCCCGGTAGGGCGCCCAGCGCTCGGTCCGATCGAGCAGCACACGTCCTTCACCGAGGCCCAGAGTGCGGGCCGCCACCACCACCCCGAGATCGCCGGGCAGAAAGGCGTCGGGGTCACCGAGCGCGCGCATGGCGATGGTCTCGACCGTCCACGGACCGATGCCGCGCAACGCGTGCAGCTGGGCGCGGGCACGGTCCCGGTCGGCGCCCGGGTCCAGGTCGACCTCGCCGCAGGCTAGAGCGGCAGCCAGGCGCAGCACGGTCTCGCGCCGGGCCCGTGGCAGCGCGAGGACGCCGGGGTCGACGGCGCTGACCGCCTCGGCCGTCGGCCACAGGTGGGTCAGCCCGCCCTCGGGATCCACGATCGGGTCACCCGCGGCCTGGACGAGCCGGGCGGCATGCGTACGGGCCGCGGCGGTGCTGACCTGCTGCCCGAGCACGGCCCGCACCGCCAGCTCGTGCTCATCCACGGTGCGGGGGATCCGGCGGCCGGGAGCGGCGGCAACCCAGGGCGCGAGCACGTCGTCCTGGGCCAGCAGCGTGTCGATCGCGACGGGGTCGGCGTCCAGATCGAGCAGCCGCCGGCAGCGGGACACCGCCGGAGCGAGGTCTCGCAGATCGGTCAGGGTCAGCCGGCACAGGATGTGGCCGTCGCCGGGTGAGAGCGCGACGACGCCATGTCCATGGGGCAGGCGCAGCGTGCGGCGATACGCTCCGCCGCGCCACTCCTCCACCCCGGGGACGGCGGTGGCGGCCAGATGACCGAGCAGGCTGTCGGGCCACAGTGGATGCCGGTAGGGCAGGCGCAACGTCAGTGACCCGGCGGAAGCGGTGACGTGCCGACCCGCCCGCAGTTCGCCTGGGGTCGCCGCGTAAACCTCGCGCACGGTGTCGTTGAACTGCCGGACACTGCCGAAGCCGGCGGCGTACGCGATGTCGGTCAGCGGCAGATCGGTCGTCTCGAGCAGGGTGCGGGCGGTCTGGGCCCGCTGCGCCCGGGCCAGCGCCAGCGGACCGGCGCCGAGCTCGGCCAGCAGAGCCCGCTCGACCTGCCGCCGGCTGTAGCCCAAGCGGGTGCCCAGGCCGTCGACTCCCTCGCGGTCGACCACGCCGTCGGCGATGAGCCGCGCGGCCCGCGCCGCCAGGTCGCTGCGGCCGTCCCACGAGGGTGTGCCGGGGGTGGCGTCGGGTTGGCAGCGCTTGCAGGCCCGCAGTCCACTGGCCTGAGCGGCAGCTGCCGACAGATGGAAGCGGGCGTGCTGTCGCAGCGGGGTGCGGGCCGGACAGCTGGGTCGGCAGTAGATGCCGGTGCTGACCACCCCGAGCACGAAGACCCCGTCGAAGCGGGGGTCGCGCCCCTGCACCGCACGCCAGCGCTGCTCGTCGTCCACCTGACCATCCTGCGGTCCGCAGCAGCGTCGCGCTGGCGGGAACGCGACACGGCTCCTCACGTCCCCAGTCGGCCCCGCTGCTTCACGCCCGGCTGGCCGAGGTCGGCCTGCGCGCCGTCGGTGCGACCGGCCGCGAGCGCCCGCCCACTGACTTGGGTCCGGCCCGACCACGGCCCGCGCCAGGAACCCCTGGCCTCAGAGGCCGAGGCGTAGAAGTCCTGGACCCGCACCGCCTTGTCCCGCAGCACCAGCGCAGCCGACGGCCCGGCCCCGCCGGCGGCCGCCAGCTCCTCGGTCACCAGCGAGACGGCCCGCTCACGGGCTGCCTGCAGGCGCTCCCCGACCGCCTGCACCCAGCCGTCGTAGAACGACAGCCGCCAGCTCTGAGCCGCCACCCCCGCCGCCCGGTGCTCGCCGCGGTCCATCCGTCGCTGGGCGTGCACGGTCATCTGCACGGCCAGCGACGCCCACAGACGCTCCACGACCTCGAGATCGGCCCGATGACCGAAACCCAGGACGTAGGTGCTGTCGTGGGCGACGTTGACGAGCACGTCGTTGGCGCGCGCGATCACGCTGTAGAGCAGCACCCGGTGGCGGTTGCCCCGCTTGCCGCGCGGCCCGACCTCGACCCGCTCCTGCACCAGCGGCTCCTCGCGACCGCGCTGGGAGCGTTCGCGCTGACGGCTGCGGGCCAGCTCCAGATCCACGGCGTACGCCGTCGCAAGCTGCTGGGCCCGCTCGACGAAGGCGGCCGCCTCGTGCTCGTTGTCGGTGCCCTCGGCCTGGGCCAGCAGCTTGCCGATCCGGTCGACCAGTCGGTCTGCGCCGCCGTCACTGGTCTGCGCGCTCATCGCGTCCCCTCCAGAGGTCCCAGACTGCCGACCTGCACCTGCTCGCCGCCGTAGTCGACGCGCAACGCGAACGCCGCCTGCTCGCCAAGGACCGCCTGCACCAGCAGCAGCAGCACGGCGGGGAAGGGCGGGCGATGGCCGCGGGCCAGCCCGCCGAGCTCGCCGACGTGGTGGGCCAGCTCGTGCAGCAGCACCGTCTCGCGCAGCGCCCACGGCTCGCCGTGCGCCGGCACCGGCAGGGCGATCACGCCCGGCGGCTCCCAGTGCGCGACCCGCGCCCCCCGCCGGGTCCGGAGCGAGGGTGGCCTCAGCGCGCCGGCCACGGCCACGACCTCTGGCAGGGCCAGCACGCGCTCGCAGTAGTCCGCCGCGGCCTGCAGGGAGCCCAGGCGGCGCTCGGAGGGCAGGAGCAGGCTGCTGCCGCCGATCGTGGCCAACGACGCGCCGAGCCGGGCGGCGTCGAGCCGGGCCGCCCAGGCGTCCTCGGCCCGGTAGACGCGGGCTCGTTGGCCGTCGCGGCCCGGCGTGGGTGTGCTCACCGGGCCGACGCTAGGCGAGCCCCCCGACGATCCGGGACACCCGACGACAACCTGTGGACAGTCCGCACGCTGTTTCCCCGTTCGGGTCGCTCCACACCCCGCGTGATGCTTGTCACGGCGTGTTCGTTCAAGAGAAGTGGACCCGTCATCGTTTCGTCATGCATTGTTGTGTCCACACACAGCGCCTGACCGGTCGCCGAGTCCCGCCCACGGTCAGCACGGCGCCCCATCGACCTTCTGGGCGGGAGCGGGGGACCCAGGTTCCTCGGATCGCAGCGATGCGGTCCTCGGGGCGAAGCGCACCGGCCTCACCGCCGGGGCGCCAGGCACTCTCCGCCTGAGCCCGACAGCTCACCTCGTAGGCGCCGAGAGGGCTCTATCACCCATGCGCTCCATCAAGCACGCCAAGCACGCCAAGCCCGTCCTGCACCCGACGCGCAGCACCCTGTCCGTCGGCCTCACCGCGGTTCTTCTCCCGTTGGTCATGGCCGCGCCGGCCCTCGCCGACTCGGCCGCCACCGCCAGCCCGACGTCGGCCACCAGCACCGCGACGACCGCCGAGCCGACCCCGAGCGTCAGCCCGGAGCTGGCCAAGCAGCAGGCCGTGGTCCGCATCTCCGGCCCCCGCGGCACCGTTGCTCCCGGCAACCACGCGGTCGCCGTCCGCCTGCTGGCCGATGACCGTCCCGTGAAGGACGGCTACGTCCGGCTCGAGAAGTGGACGTCCACCGGCTGGGCGTACGCCGGGCGCCTGCTCACCCGGCCCGACGGCCTGGGCATCGGCAAGCTGTCGATGACCCGGACGACCAAGCTGCGCGCGGTCTACCAGGGCTCGACCACCCGCACCGCCACCGAGAGCGCCCCGATGACGGTCACCGTCGGCGCGTCCTCCCGGGCCGGCTCGTTCCGCCAGCAGGCGGTCCGCGCCGCCGCGGCGCAGAACGGCAAGCCTTACCGCTACGGCTCGACCGGTCCGAGCAGCTTCGACTGCTCCGGCCTGATCCAGTACGCCTTCAAGCGGGCCGGCAAGGCGCTGCCGCGCACCAGCCGCGACATGTACCGCGTGTCGCAGAAGATCAGCCAGTCGGCCAAGCAGCCGGGCGACCTGATCTTCATGAGCTCCAACGGCCGCATCGGCCACGTCGGCGTCTACGCCGGCAACGGCAAGTTCTGGGACGCTCCCCGGGCCGGCAAGAACGTCTCGCTGCGTCCGATCTACAGCTCGCGCTACTACGTGGCGCGCGTCAACGCGCACGGCATGACCGCGGGCCCCGGGCATCACGCCCGGGGCCCGCTGTCGTACGCCCTAGAAGTGGCTGGTGCCGCAGCCGGCGCGTTGGGGTGGGCTGGAGTGTTGTCCGGCTGTCACCCGTCTGGGAGGACGACGCGGGGGCGGCGACGACGTCCTGGTGAGCATGGGACCTCGCGCCGGGTGGATGGCCCTGCCCGTGCTGGCTGCAGTCCTCGCACTGCCCTCGCCGGCCCTGGCCGCCCACCCCTGTCCGCAGGGGTCCGACGGCAGGCCTGGTGAGGACTCCTCCTCCACGTCCGACCACGACGCCTGCGGCTTCCTGGTGAACCCGCAGCCGGGCGACGTGCCGGTGACGCTCGCTGACAACGGCGCCATCGTGACGGTCCCGCTCGGCCGCCGGCTGGTGGTGACCCTGGACGCGGGCTACAGCGGGCCCGTGTGGTCCGAGATCGACGCCGGACCGGCCCTGCACCGGGCCCTTCTCGACGTCCAGCGGCCACGCAGCAGCGCGGCCTTCACCGCCTCGCGCCCCACCTCCGGTGAGCAGGTGACGGCGACCGGGCCCAGCCCGTGGTCGGTCACCGTCGTCGTGCCCGACGGTGCCGGGACGGCCGATCCGGCCACCTGCAGCCCGCGCACCATCCCCACGGCGTACGACCGCCTGCTCGTGCTGACCGACGCCGACGACGGGCGCACCGTGCAGGTCGACCGGGGCGACACCGTGGCGGTCGTGTTCGCCGGTTGCCGAGGCGGATTCGACCTGCGGCCGGCGGTCGCGACGGGGCCGCTGAGCCGCTACCGGGCGCGGGGCAGCAACCCGGGTGGAGCGTCCGCGATCTTTGCCACCTCCGCGACCGGCACGGCCACGATCAGCAGCACGACCGATGACCCCTGCGCGCACCTGGCGATGCCCTGCCTGGCCCCCCAGCGCTCGTGGCACGTGACGGTCCAGGTCACCGAGCCGTGCCGGCTCACCGGGCCGGCCGACGTCCCGGCCGGCACCGACGCCTTCCTGACCGGCCGCTTCACCCCCGGCGCGACGGTCCGGGTGGCCTTCCGGCCGTACGGCGGGAGCGCCTTCACGACCCGGCGGACGCTCACGGCCGATGCGTACGGCTTCGTCCAGACGTCCTACCGGGCCGTGGTCGACCAGCGCTGGTACGCCACGGGCGACGGCTGCACCAGCGCGGCCGGGCTGACCCGGGTGACGCCGACGGTCTCCGGGCCGGCGACGGTGCGCCGCGGGGCGAGCGTCCCCGTCGTCGTACGAGGTCCGGCCGGCGCAGCCGTGCAGATGTGGTTCCGGAGTGCGGGTGGCGCGTACGCCCTGCGGCGCAGCGGGAGACTGGACGCCGCCGGGACCTACCGGACGTCCTACGTCGCGGACGCCGACCAGCGCTACTACGCGGTGACCGGGCCGGACCGGCGGGTTTCGCCGCCCGCGCTGACCGTCCTGGGCTGAGGCCTACAGGTCGGCGAAGTGCTCCACGCGGGGCGCACCGTCGAAGTGCGGGCCGACCAGAGCGCGCCACTGCCCGAAGCGCTCGCTGTCGCGGAAGGCCTGGTGGTCGGCGACGGAGTCCCACTCGACCAGCAGGATGAAGCGGGTCGGGGTCTCGATGCCCCGGGTCATCCGCATCGAGCGACAGCCGGGGGTCTGCCCCACCAGCTCCTTGGCCGTGGCGTAGTCGGCCGCGAAGGCCTGCTCGCTACCGGCGGTGATGTCGAGCAGGGCGACTTCGAGGACCATGCCGCGCAGCGTGTCACGGCGGTCCGCCGTAGCGTGGATCGGGTGATCCCTCCCTCGTCGTCCCGGTCCCGCGCCGTCATGCCCCTGCTGGTGGCGCTCCCGGGGCTGCTGATCGCGGCCGTCGGTCTGACCCACCCGCTGTTCCTGGAGCCCGACACCGCCGAGCGCTGGCGGCTCGGGCACCTGCTGCTACTGCCCGCCTTCCCGCTGCTCGCGGTCGCGCTGTTCGTCGTGCTGCGCGGGGAGCGCAGCCCCGCGGCGTGGGGCGCGCGGGCCCTGGCCGTGGTGTACGCCCTGCTCTACGGCACGCTCGACACGGTCGCCGGGATCGGCGCCCCGCAGCAGGTGATCCGGGCTGCCGAGCGCGGCGAGGACCGACCGCCGATCAACGACCTGTTCGAGATCGGCGACAAGATCGGGCACGTGGGCGTCTACGCGCTCGCCATCTCGGCGGCGCTGGCCGGGCTGGTGCTGTTCCTGCGCACCCGCTCGCCGCTCGCGCCGCTCGGCGCCGCCGTGATCATGGCGGCCTGCTACCCGTTCTACCGCTTCCACGTCTTCCCCTACCGGGGGGTCCTCGCGATGGTGGCGATGGGCGTCGGGTTCGCGCTGCTGGAGGGGTCCCGGCAGGTCAGCGCAGCAGGGCGAACAGCTCGCCCGGACCGTACGTCAGACACACCCCACCCGTCGTCGCGGTGACGAACATCGCGATCAGCACCACCGCGGAGGCCTTGCGCCAGGCCGGCTGCTCGCCGGTCATGGCCGCCGGGAGGTAGGACTGCGGCACCTGATCCGGCCGGGTCGGTGCGAGCTGCTCCCAGAACGGGTCGATCTCAGCGTCGCGCGGCACCGTGGGCACGTCGTCGTACTCGCTGCGGTAGGCCATGGTGTTGACGATAGATCGGCCGGCCTCGCCCGTCACCTCTGCCGGGTCCAGCCGGCTGGGTGCCCTGGGCCGCGCACCAGGCAGGAGTCACGGCAACCGGGGCGAAGACAGCAGGACCGCCCCCGATCCCGCTGGAGTCCCCTTGTCCCGCCGCCGTCTTGTCGGTCTTCTCGCCGCGTCCACCCTGATCGCCACCGGAGCCTCGGCGTACGCCGCCGCACCCGCGACAGCCCCCGTCGCCCCTGCCAAGGTCGAGCGCTCGCTGCTGGGCGAGGGCACCTTCCACGCCTTCGTGCAGTACGACCGGCCCGTCACAGAAGCTGACGTCGCTTCCCTGCGCGGCCTGGGCATCGAGCGGCTGCGGCCGTTTCGTATGGTCAACGCCGTCGCGGTGATCGCGCCGACCGCGCCGCTGCAGGCTGCCGCCGGTCTGGCCCACGTCACGGGCGTGCAGCGCGACAACGGCATCCGCCTGGACCTGGCCGAGAGCAAGAAGGCCATCAAGGCCGACCTGGCTCGCGCCGCCAAGCCCAAGGGCCTGGGCCTGACCGGCAAGGGCGTCACCGTCGCTGTCATCGACTCGGGTCTGGACACCAGCCACCCTGACTTCGCCGGGCGAGCCACGACGTTCAACTTCGAGGGCGCCTGGATCTACGACCAGTACCAGGACGGGGCGATCAGCGACTTCGTCAGCGAGACGGCCGCGCCGTACGCCGCAGTCGACGAGATCGGGCACGGCACGCACGTCGCCAGCACCGTCGGTGGCAGCGGGGTCGGCGCCAAGCAGGGCACCGGCGCGGACTACTCCGGGGTCGCGCCGGAGGTCGACTTCGTTGGGCTCAAGGTCGCCTCGGCCGCGCAGGGGGTGGTCTACGACAACGGCTGGGAGGCCAACTCGATGGCCGCCATCGAGTACCTCATGGAGAACAACAAGACGCTCGGCGTCGACATCGTGCAGAACAGCTGGGGCATCTTCGAGGTCACCGACCCCGACAGCGAGCCGGTCATCCAGATGATCCGCGCGGCGATCAACAAGGGCTTCATCTTCGTCTTCTCCGCCGGCAACAGCGGCCCCGACGAGGGCACGGTCGGCTGGCCCGGCGCGATGGGCAACGTCCTGACGGTCGCCTCGACGATCAAGACTGCGCCGTTCGGGATGAGCAGCTTCTCCAGCCGCGGGCCGCAGGTGGACTTCGCCGCGCCGGGCAGCAACATCGTCGCCGCGCGCAGCAAGGGCGCGGTCATCGACCTGCAGAACAGCGCGACCCCCGTCATGGACCGCCCGCTCTACATGGCGATCTCGGGCACCTCGATGTCCTCGCCGCACGTCTCCGGGGCGGTCGCGCTGATGCGCCAGGCCAACCCGCGCCTGACCGGTGAGGTGGCCGAGGAGATCCTGGCCCGTACTGCGAACGACCTGGGCGCCAAGGGCAAGGACACGTCCTACGGCTATGGGCTCATCGACGTCTTCAAGGCCACCAAGGTCGCGACCTGCCTGGCCGGCTCCACCCGTCGCGAGGCGTGCTTCAAGGCGGTCGGCGCGCTGCCGGCCGCGAAGTACACCAGCGACTGGGGCACCAAGGGCAACGAGAGCAAGACCGCCAACGGCGCCGAGGTCATCCCGCTGGTCGGCGACCCGCTGGGCATCGGCCCGGACGGTCGCCGGGTCGAGTTCTAGGGCGTACGTCCGCCTTGCACGAAGGGCCCGCCTGCCGTCGGCGGGTGGGCCCTCCACGTCAGTTGTTGCAGGGCGGGCGCACACTGGTGACCTGCCTCACACGCCACCTCCCTGGAGACCCGTGATCCGCCTCGCCCCCCGCCTGCTCGCCCTGTCCCTCGGCACTGCCCTGGTTGCCGGCACGACCGTCAGCCTGCTGACCGTCCCCGCCTCGGCCGCTGACCCGGTCACCCTGCTCGCGGGCGGGACCCCGGCGACGGCGCCGTTCCCGGACGACCGGTGGACCGTAGCCGACTCGGCGCAGACCACCGGACGTCGAGTGGCGCTGCCGACCGCCGGCTGCGACGCGCTGGGGCGCTCGCTGTGCGACGACCTGGCCCAGATCAGCACCCTGGACGGCTTCGACCTGCAGCCCCGCGTGACACTGCCCTTCTCCGGGGCCGTCGACCTGCTGAGCATCACCCCGACGACGGTCTACGTGCAGTCCCCGACCGGGCAGCGCAGCGGGCTGGTGCAGCTGATCTTCGATCCGGCCAGCAACACCGTGGCAGGGCGCACCGACGCCTTCCTGGCGCCTGCCGCTCGCTACGAGCTGGTCGTCACCTCCGGCGTGAAGGCCGTCGGCGGTGGACCGGTCGACCCGTGTCTGCCGGCCGGCACCTGCCCTGCTGGCGCGACCGAGCGCAGGGTGCCGTTCACCACGATGGACCCCTACAACACGCTCGACGAGGCGCGACGTCAGCTCGACGACGGCAGTGCCTACACGTCCGCCGGCATCAGCGCCGCTGAGGCTTCCCTGGACTTTACCAAGACCTTCGCCGACGGCTCACGGGCGACCTTCAACCGCACTCAGGCCGCCTCGATCGTGCGGCAGGACCAGACCTCGGCCGACCCGACTGCGCCGAAGACGACGCAGGGCGCGCTGAACACCTCGAGCGCGACGACGTACGGCCTCGCCTCGATCGTCAGCCCGCAGTACGTCGACGTCGAGGGCGTCATCCCGACCGTCCCCACGGGCGGCTCGCCGGTCCCGCTGGGGAAGACGCGCATCGGGGTGACGATGATGGCTGGGCCGCTGCCTGCCCCGACCACCGTGCCCGCAGCCTGCCTGCGGCCGGTGGTCTTCGGTCCCGGCTTCACCCGCAGCAAGTACGACCTGTTCCTGTCCGCCGACGGCCTGCCCGAGCGCGGCTTCGCGGCCTTCGCGACCGACCCGCTCGGGCACTCCTACGGTCCGACGTCGACCTTCACCGTTCCGACGCCCGACCGCCAGGGCAGCCTGGTCGGAAGCGGCTTCGGGCGCGGCAAGGACCTCGACGGTGACGGCAAGATCAGCAACTCCGAAGGCGTGGGCCCGACCTACCGCTTCGGCGCCGATGGCAAGACCCCCGAGACGCCCAACCCCAAGGCCACCGTCGGCCTGCGGGACGGGCTGATCCAGACCGTCGTCGACAACAT
>JBBPYI010000178.1:0-6659 GCA_038200075.1 Mycobacteriales bacterium | reverse complement strand
GACGGTGAGGTCGTGGACGAGCGCGAGCCCGAGCCCGCTGCCGGCGGTGGTGCGGGCCTCGTCTGCCCGCCGGAACCGCTCGACGGCGTGCAGGATGAACGAGGCCGGCACGCCCGGTCCGTCGTCAGTGACGGTCGCGATCCCGCAAGCCGACTCCTGCCGGCTCTGCACCGTCACAACGCTGCCGCCGCCGTGCCGGACGGCGTTGTCGACGAGGTTCCCGAGCAGCAGGTCGAGCTGCGCGTCGTCCGCAGCGACGGGGACCGGATCATGCGCATCCGCCTGCACGTCGCAGTCCTGTGCTCTGCCGCGCCCAGCCGCGCGCCTGGCTGCCTCCGCGAGGTGCGCGCTTCGGCCCATTGCAGGCATGGCCTCCAGCGCGAGCAGCTGTTCGGCGAGCCGGGACAGCCGGGCCGTGTCGGCCGCCACGTCGCGCAAGGTCTGCTCGTACTCGACGTTGGTGCGAGGCCGGCGCAGCGCCAGCTCCACCTCCGTCGTGAGCAGTGACAGGGGCGTACGCAGCTCGTGGCTGGCATCGGCGACGAAGCGGCGCTGGCGCTCCGAGGCCGCGGCCTGCGCGGCCAGCATGTCGTTCAGGGTGTGGCCCAGCCGGGTGATCTCGTCGTCGGGCGCCGCGGGCACGTCGAGACGGATCGCCTGGTCGCCATCGGCGATCTGCTCGGCGCGGGCGCGGTAGCGGTCCACCGGCGCCAGCGCCGCTCGTGCGAGCCGGTAGCCGACGAGGGAGGCGATGACCAGGGCCGCGACGTTCGCGAGGGCGAGCTGCGCCAGGAGCTCGCGCAGGGCCTCGTCGCGCTGGGCGATCCGCACCGCTGTCACCGCGACGCCCGGAGGGGCTGGGAAAGCCATGACTCGCAGCCGCCGGTCTTTTCCCGTGAGCAGGTTTCCGAGGTCGACCTGGACGGTGCCGGTTCGCGCGGCGGCGAGCTCACGAGGCCCGAGCAGGGCGCGTCCTTGCGCACCAGCGGCGGCCGCCACGACGGTGCCGTCAGGACGGAGCAGCTGATCGAGCTGCTCGCCGGTCGTGACCGCGGCGACGGCGCCGACGGGATCACCGGGGTGGGCGGCGATGGCACGGCGAAGGTCGACGGCCTGCGTGCGCAGCTGGCCGTCGAGCGAGGCGTCAAGGGCCACCCTCACGCGCCAGTACACCAAGCCACCCGCCGCGGTGAGCACCACGAGCATCGTGAGGACGAACCCAGCGACGAGGCGGACCCGGATGGGCGCAGGCCGCATGTCAGCCCTCGTCGAAGGTGTAGCCGGCGCCGCGCAGCGTCCGGATGCTGGTGCGGCCGTACGGCTTGTCGACCTTCGCGCGCAGATTGGCGATGTGGACGTCGATGACGTTGCTCCGGAGGTCGGTCTCTCCGTCCCAGACCTCGTCAAGGATCTGGAAGCGGGTCACGCAGCGCCCGGCGCGACGGGCCAGGAGCGTCAGGACGTCGAACTCGCGGGCGCTGAGCTCCAGCGCCGTGCCGGCCCTCGTGGCTGTTCTGCGTTCCGGATCCAGCCGCAGGTCGCCGACCTCGACCGGCGCGAGCTCATCCGGCGACGCGCGGCGCCCGAGCGCCCGGAGCCGGGCCAGGAGCTCGTCGAAGGAGAACGGCTTGGGCAGGTAGTCGTCCGCGCCGGCGTCCAGGCCGGCGATGCGGTCCCCGACCGTCTGCCGGGCGCTGAGCATCAGCACGGGGGTACGCACGCCGGCTGCGCGCAGTCGCGACAGCACGGTGGGCCCATCCATGCCGGGGAGCATCCAGTCAAGGACGACGGCGTCATAGCTTGCTTCCAGAGCCGCGGCGAGACCGGTCGGGCCATCGCCTCGGACATCGGCCTGATGGCCGGCCTCGGCGAGTCCACGCCTGACCAGCTCGGCCAGCCGGGGCTCGTCGTCGACGATCAGGATCCGCACCGGCTCAGTCTGCCCGCCCGTCCAGCGGACGGTTGCGGCTTCATCTTCTCCTCATGTTGGCTTTCTAGCGTGGCCGTATGAGTGAAACGCCCTTGGCCGTGAACGCGGTCGACCTCACGAAGCGGTACGGCCGCCTGGTCGCGGTCAACGAGCTGTCGATGGCCGTCGCCGAAGGCGAGGTCTACGGGGTCCTTGGTCCGAACGGCGCTGGCAAGACGACGTTCCTACGGATGCTCTTCGGTCTGATCCGGCCCGACAGCGGCACGCTGGAGGTCCTCGGCCGGACGTGGAAGGCCGACGGTCCGCGGGCCCTTGACGGCGTCGCCGGCTTCATCGAGAGCCCGAAGTTCTATCCGTATCTCTCCGGCCGCAAGAACCTCGAATTGCTTGCCGGTCTCGACGGAGCCGGAGCGGCTTCGCGCATCGACAGCGCGATCGACCTGGTCGACTTGACCGGCAGGGACGGCGACAAGGTCGGCGGCTACTCCTTCGGGATGCGCCAGCGCCTCGGCGTCGCCGCGTCGCTGCTGCGCGAACCGCGGCTGCTCGTGCTCGACGAGCCGGCAAACGGCCTAGATCCTGCCGGCATTCGAGACATGCGCGCGCTCGTGAAACGGCTCGCCGCCTCCGGCCTGACGGTGCTCCTGAGCAGCCACAACATGGACGAGGTCGAGGAGATCTGCGACAACGTCACGATCATGCGTACGGGCGACGTCGTCTACCACGGGACGATCGACCGGCTCCGTGAGCAGGCGCCGCAGCAGGCCCACCGCATCACGACGTCGGACGACGTCGCAGCGCTCGCCCTGAGTCGGTCCTCACCGCACCTGCAGGTCATCGCCAGGGACGGCGCCTTGCACGCCCGAGCTGACCAGAGCGTCATCGACAGCTACGTCGCCAGCCTGGTCACCGCCGGCATCGCCCTTCGCAGCCTCGCGCTGGACGAGGCCCCGCTGGAGGCCTTGTTCTTCATGCTCACCGAGACCAGCCCGGACCGGGTCCCGTCCACCTACGAGCCGTCGGGAGCCGTCGCATGACCACCACCATCACGACACCTGCCCGCCACGTGGTCCTGCGCCCGTCCCATCAACGCCGGGGAGGCATGGGCGCCGCCCTGCAGTGGGAGGTCCGCAAGCTGGCCAGCCAGGCCCGCACCCGCTACACCCTGCTGATCTGCCTGATCGCGCCGATCGCCATCGTCGCCGTCATCAACAGCCAGCAACGACCCCCGAAGGACAACATCTACGGCCGATACGTCCACGAGAGTGGCTATGCGATGCCGCTGCTCGTCCTCGGATTCGCGGCTCAGTGGGTGTTTCCGCTCCTGACGAGCATCGTGGCGGGTGACATCTTCGCCAGCGAGGACCAGCACGGGACGTGGAAGACGATCCTCACCCGGTCGGTGAGCCGCAGCAGCATCTTCTGGGCCAAGACCCTGGCCTCCATCGGCTTTGCCGTCCTCACCCTCACGGTTTTCGCTGTGAGCACGATCGCCTCGAGCCTGCTCATCGTCGGAATGCAGCCGCTGCAAGGGCTCGGCGGGCAGCTGATCCCTCCCGCCACCGCTCTCGCGCTCATCACCGCCAGCTGGGCCCTCGCCCTCGCGCCACTGCTCGGCTTCACCGGCCTCGCGATCCTGCTCTCGGTCAAGAGCCGCAACCCGTCTGTCGGCATCGTCGCGCCGCTCATCATCGGGTTCGTCATGCAGCTGGCCGGCAGCCTCGGCAGCGTGGATCTGCTGCGGCGGTTCTTCCTCACCACCCCGTTCGAGTCCTGGCACGGACTGCTCGTCGAGCACCGCTTCTATGGCGTGATCGAGCAAGGACTGCTTGTCTCCGTCGGCTGGCTGGTCGTCTGCCTGGCCATCGCCTACACGTCGCTGCGCCGCCGCGACATCACCGGAGGCTGACATGAACCCGCTCATCACCCGCATCGGGACGCTCGCGCTCGGCGCTGCCGCCATCGCCGGCCTGATAGCCGCCGGTCAGCCTGACGTCACCAGGACGCGCCTGGAGCAGTCGTTGACTCCCGTCTACACCAACCTCTATCTGCAGCAGGCGAAGATCCTCGGCCACCCCGAGGTCACCGCCGCCACCCTGGCGCCCAGCACCGTCTGCGACCGCGGCGGGCCGAAGGTGGCCGATGTCGGACCGGGCGCGGACTGGATCTGCCACATCATGTTCACCGACGCGGCCGGCAAGCGGCAGGACGGCAAGTTCGAGCTGAACGCCAAGAGCAACGGCTGCTACGTCGCGACCGGCCCGTCCCGCATCAACGGTCCGGTTATCCTCACCGACACCAAGGGGCCGAGACGTCCTCAACCCCGTGTTCGAGTTCGACGCCTGCTACGACCCGGCCGGATGACCGGCATGGCTGCGATCCTGCCGAGGCGCCCCGCGCTGCGTACGGCTGCTGTGACCGCATGAGCGGGATCGTCGACGGCTTGCTCGGGGTCCCTCCCGGCCTGGCGTACGCCCTGATCGGGTTGCTGGTCTTCGCCGAAGCGGCAGTCTTCGTGGGCTTCGTCCTCCCCGGCGAGACCGCCGTGCTGCTGGGCGGCGCCATGGCGGCCACGGGTCGGCTGTCCCTGCTGACTCTTGCCGTCCTCGTGATCGTCGCCGCGGTGGCCGGTGACAGCGTCGGCTTCGAGGTAGGGCGTCGATTCGGCCCCCGAATCCTTGCCTCGAAACCACTGCAGAAGCATGCAGGCAAGATCGAGGGGGCCCAAGCGCAGCTGCGCAAACGAGGCGGCGCCGCGGTCTTCGTCGCCCGGTTCACCGCGTTCCTGCGCGCCGTCATGCCCGGTCTGGCCGGCGCGAGCGGCATGCCGTACCGACGCTTCCTGGTCTTCAACGCCGCCGGCGGCCTCGTGTGGGGCGGTGGCGTCGTGCTCCTCGGCTACTCCGCCGGCGCGTCGTACGCCACAGTCGAGCGCGCACTCGGCACCGGCACCGCCGTTGCCGCGGCCATGCTGGTGCTCGCGGTCGTCGGCGTCTGGCTCTGGCGTCGCCACCGAGTCGACGACGAGGTCGGCGCCCAGCCCGAGGGCTGATGCGCTCGGGTCGGTTTGCAGGTCATCGAGGGCCATCGTGGCTTCGGCCCGACGACCGTCGGGAACCTGCGGCGTCTAGACAGACATGAAGACCACCCGCGCCAGGCTGCTGCTCGTCGCCGTGCTGGCATCGGGCCTGGTGGTGCCCGCTGCTTCGGCGCAGGCCCAGACCGCGCCGAGCCCAGCACCCGGGGCAGCGCCCGCAGCCGCACCCAGCCCGATGCCGACACAGGGCACGGGGGCAACGCCCGAACCGAACGCCTCCGCCTCCCCCCGGCCGGCCCCGGAACCGGTCCGCACGGTCACCGAGGCCGACAGCGGCACGAGCATCAGCCTCACCGTCGGCCAGGTGCTCGAGGTGCAGCTCGACGGCTCCTGGACCGGTCCCGGCACGCCCGGCTCGAACAGTGCCCTCTACCTCGTCCGCTATCGACAGAACACCGACGCCACCACCGCCCGTCTGCAGGCGCTGCGTCCCACCTCCGAGACCGAGCGTCTGACCGCGACGAGCGACCCGGCGTGCCTGCACAGCCAGCCGACGTGCAGCATCCCGACCCGAACGTGGAGCCTGGACGTCACGGTGACCGGAACCGACGACGGTTCCGGCAGCTACCCCTGCTACAGCAACCCCAGCCCGAGCCCGGCCGCCGGGACGGTGGTCCTCACCGAGCGCGACGCCCGCAGCACCGTGCGGGTCGAGCAGAACCGCGCCGTACTGCTGACGCTGAATGGGTGCGGCGACCAGTCCCGAGTCCCGACTGCCGGCGGACCGCTGTTCAGGCAGTACGCCTCCTACGAGGCCAACGGCGGCAACACCAGCTTCTTTCGTGCCCTCTCGCTCGGGAAGACGACGATCAGCAGCACGACTGACCCAGCCTGCTTCCACGTCCCGCTCGATCGGGCCTGTCCGGGGCGCCCGAACGCCCTGTTCACCGTCGACGTCGAGGTCGTGGCCGCCACCTGCCCGGCCACCGTGCGGGTGCCCGACAGCCTCACCGCCACAGGGTCAGCTCCGGTGGTCGTGAGCGGCACTCCCGGGCGAGCCGTCCGGCTGTTCGCCTACAGCCGGCCGTCGACGAACTACCGGCTCGTACGCGAGGCCACCATCAGTTCCGACGGAACCGTCACCTTCACCGTCCGCCCGCCGACCAATACGCGCCTGTACGCCTCCCAGGACGACTGCAACGGGCCGAGCGTGGTGCTGAACGTCCGCACTGCGCTCACCCTGACCGCCGAACGGCTCGGCACCCGGCTCTACCGCTTCGCCGGCGACTCCCTGCCGGCGCGGCCGGGTGGGCTGATCGTGAGCCTCTACCGCGTCAGCGGTGACGGCCTAGAGGTGCTCACCGCGCAAGCACGAGCCGACGCGGCCACCGGCGAGTGGTCGCTGGAGCGTCGCTTCACCGGGGCCGGGCGCTTCGGCTTCCTCGTCCGCACCGGACAGGACCTCACCAACGCCCCCGGCGAAAGCAACGTCCGCTCGACGCTGGTCTTCTGAGCCTGCGGACCCAGGTCCCGGGAGGGTCGACAGACAGGTGGGATCCCGGCAGCGGTGATCGGCCGCCCGGCTGGAGCACGCCGCTGTGGCCTGGATGCTCCCCATGTGCGTCCGGCGCGTCTGACTGCGCCCGCCGAGGCTGCGCACCATCCTACCGCTGGCCGCAAGCCTCTGACCTG
>JBBPYI010000177.1:0-6628 GCA_038200075.1 Mycobacteriales bacterium | reverse complement strand
GGAGAGTAGGACGTCGCCGGACATTCTTTAGACGAGGGCCATGCACGCCGTGCATGGCCCTCGTCGCATTTCTGGGTCAGAGCAAGGCCCGCATCATTGCAGCCGGTAGCCGGCGAGCTGGCGGGCCTGCGCGACGAGCCGGTCGCGCGAGTCCCATACCTCGCACTCCTCGTCCAGCCAGCCGCCCTCGAGGAGGCGGGCACGCTGCACGACGCGCAGCCAGCCGGGCGCGGGCAGCGCCCGAAGATGGACGGTGAGCTCCAGGGTGGGGACCCACCCCATGAGGCCGAGATCGAAGGTCACGGGCGGCATGGCGTCGCAGAAGACCAGCAGGTCCAGCACGTCGGCGTCGACGCCGTCGGCGCGGCGCATCCAACCGCGTACCTCTGCCAGTCCCTGCGGCTCACCGGTCGCCCAGCGGGTGGTGGCCGGGTCCAGCCGGGCGTCGACATGATCGAAGTACCCGACAACCCGCCCGGTGGGCCCGATGGACGGGATGCGAGGACAGGCCTCGAGGGCAGGAAGGTCCGGGGGGCCGCCGGGCGCAGACCAGTGCGCCGGCTCATCAGGACGAAGGCTGCCGGCCGACAGCAGCACCTCCACCCGGGGAACGCCAGCCTGACCCAGACGCACCCGGGAGCTGCTGACTCGTCGGCCGCGTCGTACGGACTCGACGTCCACGTCAAGGGTGCCTGGTTCGGGCGAGGAGACGTAGTGGGCACTGACGGCCAGCGGGTGCGGGTGCTCGGCGTCCAGCGCGGCGGCCACCGCCGTGCGCAGCAGATAGCCGCCGTGCGGCTTGCCCCCGACGGCCCAACCAGGGTCGAGATCGATCTCGAAGGAGGTCACGGCGTCGCCCGGTAGGCCGCCAGCTGGCGGGCCTGCGCCACGAGAGCTCCACTGGCGTCCCAGATCTCGCACTCCTCGTCGAACCAGCCGCCGTGAACCAGTCGGGCGCGCTGGATGCAGCGCAGCCAGCCCGGTGCCGGCAGCGACCGGAGCATGACGGTCAGCTCCAGAGTGGGCACCCAGCCGGGGATGCCGAGATCCAGGGTGACGGGCGGCAGCGCGTCCGCCACCGTCAGCAGCATCAGCGGATCTGGTGCGCGGCCGTCGACGGCGCGTACCCACGCCCGCACCTGAGCGCTGTGGCCGAATTCCGCGGTGGCCCAGGAGGCGGTTGCCGGGTCCAACCGCACCTCGAGCTGCTCGGTCACGCCGTTGCGAGGCAGGCCCCGCGGCGCGACGTGGTGCAGGCAGAGCTCGGGTGCAGGCAGCTCAGGTGGCTCGGCGTCCAGAAGTCTGGGTGTCTGCCCGCTTGCCGGCAGGGACCCGCACGTCACCAGGGCCTCGACCTTGACCTGTCCCTGCTGCGACAGTCGGGCCCGCAGCGTCGACACCGACCGGCCCTCCCGCAGGACCTCCACCTCGAGGTGGGCTGGACCGACCCGGGGCGCGGCCGGGTAGTGGGCGCTCACGGCAAGCGGGTGCTGCTGATGGGTGTGGGTGAGCGCCTGCGTCACCAGGGTCTCCAGCAGCCACCCGCCGTGCAGGACACCGGCGCCGTACGCCCAGGTGTCAGGAAGATCGATCTCAGAGGTGACCACGACGGGCGAGCCTACGGACGTCGACCGTCGCGGTCGGCGGTGACCTGGCAAACGGCTCAGCCCTGCCTCCCTAGACTGAGGAGGTGACCGAGTCCCCCCGCACGAGTGCGCGAGCCGTCCCCGACCGTCCTGTCCTTGACGGACTGGAGCAGCGCTGGGACGAGGTCTGGCAGGCGCAGGGCACCTACCGCTTCGACCGCACCGCCGAGCGCGGTTCGGTCTACGCCATCGACACCCCTCCGCCCACGGTCTCGGGCAGCTTGCATGTCGGGCACGTCTTCAGCTACACCCATACCGACCTGCTGGCGCGCTTCCAGCGCATGCGCGGCAAGGCGGTGTTCTACCCGATGGGGTGGGACGACAACGGCCTGCCGACCGAGCGGCGGGTCCAGAACTTCTACGGCGTGCGCTGCGACCCGAGCCAGCCGTACGACGCCGACTACGAGCCGCCGGCCGACAGCGGTGCGCTCAAGAAGGGCACCCCCCAGGTCTCGATCAGCCGGGCCAACTTCATCGAGCTGTGCCACCGGCTCTCTGCTGAGGACGAGAAGGCCTTCGAGCGCGTCTTCAAGACGCTGGGCTTGTCGGTGGACTGGCAGCACACCTACGAGACGATCGGGGACCGGGCGCGGCGGGCCGCCCAGCGGGCGTTCCTGCGCAACCTGGCCCGCGGCGAGGCCTACGCCACCGAGGCGCCGACCCTGTGGGACGTGGACTACAAGACCGCCGTCGCGCAGGCCGAGCTGGCCGACCGCGACATGCCTGGTGCCTACCACCGGATCGGGTTCGGGCGCGAGGGAGCTGAGCCGGTCTTCATCGAGACGACCCGGCCCGAGCTGCTCCCGGCGTGTGTTGCCCTGGTCGCGCACCCCGACGACGAGCGCTACCAGCCGCTTTTCGGCACCACGGTGCGGACCCCGCTGTTCGGCGTCCGAGTCCCGGTGCTCGCGCACGAGCTGGCCCAGCCCGACAAGGGCTCGGGCATCGCAATGATCTGCACCTTCGGAGACACCACCGACGTCACCTGGTGGCGGGAGCTCGACCTGCCGGTGCGCAGCATCGTGGCCCGGGACGGGCGACTGGTGATGACGGCGCCCGAGGGGGTGGCGCCGGCGCCGTACGCCGAGCTGGCTGGCAAGACCGTGAAGCAGGCGCAGAAGCGCATCGTCGAGCTGCTCGCCGAGTCAGGCGATCTCGTGGGCGAGCCGGCTCCCATCACCCATCCGGTCAAGTTCTACGAGCGCGGGGACCGGCCGCTGGAGATCGTCACCAGTCGGCAGTGGTATCTGCGCAACGGTGGCCGGGACACCGGTCTGCGCAAGGAGCTGCTGGGCCGTGGTGAGGAGCTCGTCTGGCATCCGGGCTTCATGCAGTCGCGTTACGACAACTGGGTCGGCGGGCTCAACGGCGACTGGCTGATCAGCCGGCAGCGCTTCTTCGGAGTGCCCTTCCCCCTCTGGTACCGGCTGGACCTCGAGGGTGAGCCGAGCTACGACGACCCGCTCCTGCCCGCCGAGGCAGATCTGCCGGTCGACCCGACCAGCGACGTGCCGGCGGGCTACAGCGCCGATCAGCGCGGTGCCGCAGGCGGTTTCATGGCCGACCCGGACGTCATGGACACGTGGGCGACCTCCAGCCTGACCCCGCAGATCGCGGGTGCCTGGGAGGACGACCCCGACCTGTTCGCGCGGGTCTTCCCGTACGACCTGCGTCCGCAAGGCCACGACATCATTCGCACCTGGTTGTTCTCGACCGTGGTGCGCAGTCACCTCGAGCACGGCAGCGTCCCGTGGACGGGCACGGCGCTGTCGGGCTGGATCCTGGACCCGGACCGCAAGAAGATGAGCAAGTCGGTCGGCAATGTCGTCACGCCGTTGGGGCTGCTCGAGCAGCACGGCAGCGACGCGGTGCGCTACTGGGCCGCAAACGGTCGGCTCGGGACCGACACCGCCTTCGACGAAGGCCAGATGAAGGTCGGCCGGCGCCTGGCGGTCAAGCTGCTCAACGCCTCGAAGTTCGCGTTGGCCTTCCCGGAGGCTGAGGCAGGCGCTGTCACCGAGCCCGTCGACCGCGCCCTGCTCGCACGACTGGCCGACGTGGTGGACGAGGCGACCAAGGCCTTCGAGGCCTACGACTACACCCGCGCGCTGGAGCGGACCGAGTCGTTCTTCTGGGCGTTCTGCGACGACTACATCGAGCTGGTGAAGGGCCGGGCGTACGGCGCCGACGCACCCGCCGCCGCCTCCGCGAGCCGCGCCTTGCGACTGGCGCTGGACGCGCTGCTGCGCTTGTTCGCGCCGGTGCTGCCCTTCGTCACCGAGGAGGTGTGGTCCTGGTGGCGGGACGGCTCGGTGCACAGCCAGGCGTGGCCGACGTCGCAGGAGCTGCGTCTGGCCGGTGCCGGCACCGTGGACCAGGACTGCCTGGCCGTCGCCGGCACGGTGTTGGAGCGGGTCCGTGGAGAGAAGAGCCGAGCCAAGACGTCGATGAAGACGCCCGTGCTCCGGCTGCACGCCTCCGGCACGGCCGACGACCTCACGCTGCTCGAGCAGGTCGCCGACGACCTGCGAAATGCCTGCCTCATAGCGGATCTCACCAGTGAGGTCGGGGAGGGGCCGTTCGTCGTCGTCAGCCTGGAGCTCGGCGAGGCGCCGCCGAAGGTCGCCAGGGCATGACGCTGCAGCGTGTGCTGGCCGACCTGGCCACGCGCTACCCGGCCGAGGACACCATGGTCCCGGACACCGAGCGCATCGCCCTGCTGTGCGACCTGCTCGGCTCGCCGCAGAAGGCGTACCCCTCGATCCACCTGACCGGGACCAACGGCAAGAGCAGCACCGCACGCATGATCGACGCGCTGCTGCAGGGCTTCGGTCTGCGACCCGGCCGCTACACCAGCCCGCACCTGGACTCGGTGACCGAGCGCATCACGATCGACGGTCAGCCGCTGACCGAGGAGCGCTTCGTCGAGGTCTACGACGAGCTCGGGCCCTACATCGAGATGGTCGACTCCCGCTCACCGGTCGCCATGACGTTCTTCGAGGTCCTCACGGCGATGGCCTTCGCCGCCTTCGCCGACTCACCGGTCGACGTGGCGGTTCTGGAGGTCGGTCTCGGCGGGCTGTGGGACGCGACCAACGTCGTCGAGGCGGGCACGGCCGTGGTGCTACCGGTCGGACTGGACCACGTCCCGCTGCTGGGCACCACGCTGGCCGAGATCGCCACCGAGAAGGCCGGCATCATCCACGCGGGCGCCACCGTCGTGCTGGCCCAGCAGCAGCCCGAGGCCGCCGAGGTGCTGCTGCGTCGCTGCGTGGAGGCCGGCGCGACCGTGGCCCGGGAAGGCCTGGAGTTCGGGGTGCTCTCGCGTGCTACTGCGGTCGGCGGCCAGCTGGTGAGCCTGCAGGGGCTCGGCGGCCGCTACGACGACATCTACCTGCCGCTGCACGGTGCCCATCAGGCGGCGAACGCCGCCGCTGCTCTCGCCGCAGTCGAGGCCTTCCTCGGCGGCGGCGACAAGGGCATGCTCGATCTGGAGCTGATCCGCGAGGGCTTCGCGCGCACAGCGTCGCCGGGGCGGCTGGAGGTGGTGCGCACCAGTCCCACAGTGCTGCTCGACGCCGCCCACAACGCACACGGCATGACCGCGACGGTTGCCGCGCTGAGCGATGCCTTCGCCTTCACGCACCTGGTCGCGGTGGTTGCGGTGCTGGGCGACAAGGACGCGCTGGCCATGCTGGAGGTGCTCGAACCCGCGGTCGCCCAGCTGGTCGTCACCCAGAACGGCTCGCCGCGGGCCATGCCGGTGGACCACCTGGCCGACCTAGCTCGCGACGTCTTCGGTGAGGACCGGGTCAGCATCGAGGACTCCTTGGACGACGCCCTGTCGACCGCCGTGGGTCTGGCCGATGCCGAGGCGGAGTACGGCGGAGCTGGCGTCCTGGTCACCGGCTCGGTCGTCACTGTCGGCGAAGCCAGGACGCTGCTGCGCCGAGACTGACCGCAGCGCTCCCCGGTAGCGTGGCAGCACCGTCAGCCCCGTGACCCAAGGAGATCTTCCGTGCAGCGCACCCTCGTCCTCGTCAAGCCCGATGGCGTCCGCCGTGGCCTCGCCGGCGAGGTCATCTCCCGGCTCGAGGCCAAGGGCCTGGCCCTGGTCGCGATGGAGCTCCGGACGCTGGACCGGGCCACCGCCGAGGAGCACTACGGCGAGCACAAGGAGCGCCCGTTCTTCGGCGAGCTCGTGGACTTCATCACCAGCGCGCCGCTCGTGGCCCTTGTCGTCGAGGGCCCGCACGCCGTCGCCGGCACCCGTGGGCTGATCGGCTCGACGAACCCGGTGGAGGCCACCCCCGGCTCGATCCGCGGCGACTTCGCGCTGGAGATCGGCGAGAACCTCGTGCACGGCTCGGACTCCGAGGAGTCCGCCGCGCGCGAGATCGGGATCTTCTTCCCCGGTCTGTAGCCCGCCTCTCCTCAGCCGCTCGGCGAAGGGCACCGTGTCCAGCTCCCTGTCGTTCCTCGGCCGCGACCTGGCCGTCGACCTCGGCACGGCCAACACGTTGGTCTACGTCCGCGGCCGCGGCGTGGTGCTCAACGAGCCGAGCGTCGTCGCGCTTAACACCACCACCGGCGCGGTGGTGGCCGTCGGGACCGAGGCCAAGCGGATGATCGGGCGTACGCCGGCGAACATCGTGGCCATCCGGCCTCTGCGTGACGGCGTGATCGCAGACTTCGAGACGACCGAGCGGATGCTGCGCTACTTCATCCAGAAGGTCCACCGCCGCCGCTACTTCACCAAGCCGCGCATCGTGGTCTGCGTCCCCAGCGGCATCACCGGTGTGGAGCAGCGGGCGGTCAAGGACGCCGGTTACCAGGCCGGCGCGCGTCGCGTCTACATCATCGAGGAGCCGATGGCCGCGGCAATCGGCGCGGGCCTGCCGGTCAGTGAGCCGACCGGGAACATGGTGGTGGACATCGGCGGCGGCACCACCGAGGTCGCCGTCATCTCGCTCGGTGGCATC
>JBBPYI010000176.1:0-3329 GCA_038200075.1 Mycobacteriales bacterium | reverse complement strand
TCCCCGGTCCCGACGCGGTCAGGGCAGTCGGGCGCCCCAGACCAGCGAAGCGGCCGCGCCGGCCAGCGCCAGCGCCAGCGCCACCCCGGCGACGGACGCGGTCACCTCGCGCGTCTCGGTCGTGCTCCCGACCTGGCTGCCGATGTCGTCGTAGACCGCGGAGAGCTCCTGCTCGCTCTGCGCGCTGAAAGCCGAGCCGTCGGTGGCCGCGGCGAGACGGCGCAAAGACGGCTCGTCGACCGGCACCTGCAGCAGCCGCCCGCCGAGGTCCACGACGCCGTCCTGCGTGCCGTAGGCGATGGTGGAGACCGGCACGCCGGCCGCGAGCGCGGCCGCGGCAGCCACCGACGGCGAGCGCCCGACGGTGGTGGTGCCGTCGCTGAGCAGCACGATGCGCGCCGGCGGCGGGCTCTGCCCCGGCTCGCCCGGCACCGTGTCGATGGCCTCGAGCGACCGGAAGACGGCCTCGCCGATCGCCGTGCTGTCGTCCAACGTCAGCGTCTCGATGGCGGTGCGGACAGCGGCGTGGTCCTGGGTCGGTGGCACGACGATGTCGGCTCGACCGCTGAAGGACACCAGGCCGACGTTGAAGCGGTCGGGCAGTCCGTCGACGAACTGCTCGGCTGCCGTCTTGGCCGCCGTGATGCGGTCGGGTGAGACATCCTGAGCCGCCATGGAGTTCGAGACATCGAGCGCCACGACGATGGTCGCGCGCTCGCGCGGCACCTCGACCTCACCGGTCGGGCGCGCGAAGGCGGTCGTGAGTGCGACCAGGCTGAGCAGCAGCAACCCAGCCGGCACATGCCGTTTCCAGACCGCGCTCCGCGGCACCAGCGAGGCGAGCAGGTCCAGCTCGGTGAAGCGCAGGGCGTACGCCGGGCGGCGGCGCTGCAGCAGCACGTAGGCCACTACCAGCGCGACGGGTACGAGCAGCAGCCACAGCCGCCCGGGTGACAGGAAGCCGTCCGGCAGGGCGCTCATCGCGACCCCGGTGACCGGCCGGCTGCCCGCAGGCGGCGTCGGGCGGCCAGGAAGCCCGCGAGCAGCGGCAGCCAGTCGCGGTCGGTGCGCAGCAGCAGGTGGCCGGCGCCGGCGGAGCGGATCGCCTCGGCGTGACCGGCCCGGCGCGCGGCGGCCGCGGCGGCGTAGCGCTCCCGCAGCCGTCGATCGCCGGTCTGGACCTCCAGATGGCGGCCGGACTCAGGATCGACCAGGCGCAGCACCCCGGCCGCCGGCAGCTCCAGCTCGCGGGGGTCGACGACCTCGACGACCACGACGTCGTGGCGCTGGGCGAGCTGTCGCAGCGGCCGGGACCACGGCAGGTCCTGTCCGGTGACATGCCCGGTCGTCTGCAGGTCGGACACGACAACGACCAGCCCGCGTCGGCGGGGCGGGCTCACGAGCGCCTCGAGGCCTGCCTGCAGCGTCGGGCCGGCGCCGTCGCCGGGTCGGGTGGTCTGCAGGACGTGCAGCAGCGCCAGTGCGCCAAGACGGCCCGAGCGGGCCGGGAGCCGGCGCACGCTCTGCCCCAGGACGACGGCGCCGAGCCGGTCGCCCGGTCCGCTGGCCAGATGACCCACGGCGGCCGCCAGGGCCACAGCAACCTCGCGCTTCTCCGACCGGGCGGTGCCGAAGCTCATCGAAGCCGTCAGGTCGACCAGCAGCGTGGTCTCCAGCTCGCGCTCGGCGACCGCCTGACGCACATGTGGTTCGCCCGTACGGGCCGTGACGGCCCAGTCGATGCGCCGCACGTCGTCGCCGGGGGCGTACGCCCTGGCCTCGGCGGGTTCGGTTCCCGGTCCGGGCAGATAGCCCAGGTGGTCGCCCTGCAGCAGCCCGTCCAGTCGGTGGGCGACCTGCAGCGACAGCCGCCGGACCGAGGCGGCCGGGGCGAGGGGGGTGGCCGGCAGCGGCGCGGGGGCCGACCGCCTCACGCGGCCCCGCTGGCGTACTGGCTCGGAGCGACCTGCGGCGGGTCGACGCGCTCGAGCACCTGCGTGACGACGCTGGTCGCCGACACCTCGTCGGCCAGCGCCTCGTAGGTCAGGACCAGCCGGTGGGCCAGGACGTCCACGCCGAGGTCGGCGACGTCGACGGGCAGCACGTAGTCGCGCCCGCGCAGCACCGCCAGCGCCTTGGCGCCTCGCACCAGACCGAGGCTGCCGCGCGGCGAGGCGCCGTGGGCGACGAGGGGCTCCAGGGCCGGCAGGCTCCAGCGGGCGGGCTCGCGGGTGGCGACCACCAGACGTACGGCGTACTCCGCGACGGCGTGATGGACGAAGACGTCGTCGACGGTGTCCTGCAGCGTGACGAGCTCGTCGAGGGTGAGGACCTGCTCGGCCCGCGGCGGCGAGACCGTCATGCGGCGCACGATCTCCATCTCCTCGGCCATGCTCGGGTGACCGACCACGACCTTGAGCAGGAAGCGGTCGCGCTGCGCCTCGGGGAGCGGGTAGACGCCCTCGCTCTCGATCGGGTTCTGGGTGGCGAGCACCAGGAACGGCGTAGGCAGCGGATAGGTCGTGCCGCCGATGCTCACCTGCCGCTCGGCCATGACCTCCAGCAGCGCCGACTGCACCTTGGCCGGCGCACGGTTGATCTCATCGGCCAGCACCAGGTTGGCGAACACCGGGCCGAGCTCGACGTCGAACGCCTCCTGGCTGGGCCGGTAGATCCGGGTCCCGACAATGTCGGAGGGCACCAGGTCGGGGGTGAACTGCAACCGGACGCTGGACCCGCCGACGACGGTGGCGAGCGTCTCGACCGCGAGCGACTTGGCCACGCCAGGGACGCCTTCGAGCAGGCAGTGCCCTCGCGAGAGCAGCGCGACCATCATGCGCTCGACCATCCGGTCCTGACCGACGACGACCTTCTTCACCTCGAACAGGGCCCGCTCCAGCGAGCCGGCCGGGTCGGCTTCGGTGGTCTTCCTGACTGCCATGAGATCTCCCTGGTCCGTGAGCCTGCAGTGCACCCTGACAGCCGTGAGGACGGCGTGAGGTCCGGCTCAGGTCAGTGGACCGGTCCATCGGGTGGGGGGCTGCCCCGCCAGCTGGGCCAGGAACTCACCGAGGACCCAGTCCTGCATCACGACCACCTCAGGAGGCCGAGCCAGCGCGAGAAGGTCGTCGGTGCGGCAGAACTCATCGACATCGCGCAACATCTGGGCCCAGGTCTGCACGATGGCCACGGCGTCGGGCGTGACCCCGTAGTGCAGGTCCACGGTGGCCCGGCCCTCGTTCAGCGCCTGCTCTCGCAGCCGCTCCGGCTCGGCGCGCTGCGGCGCGTACTCATCGGTCAGCACAGCCACCAGCTCGAGCAGCCGACCC
>JBBPYI010000175.1:0-4229 GCA_038200075.1 Mycobacteriales bacterium | reverse complement strand
GTCGACCTGCTCGGGGTGGGCGGTCGTGCACACGACCGCGGCCCGGCCATCGCGCACGACGTCACGAAGAGCAGTCAGCAGCACGGTCGTGAGCGGTCCCGGCTTGTCGCGGGGGGCCAGTGCCTCGACGTCCAGCAGCAGTACGACAGCCGGCGCCTCGCGGGTCGCGCGGGCCAGGGCGTCGCCGAGCTGCCTTGCTGCAGAGTCGATCTCGGTGGCCGCAAGGGTCGGACCCCACAGCGTCGTCAGGCGGGCGCCGACGGCGTGGGCCACCGCCTCGACCAGGGCAGCCTTGCCCGATCCGGCCGCACCTGTGAGCAGCACACCCATGGCCGGGCACGTGCCGAGGCGGGTGAGCAGGTCGCGGTGGTGGAAGCCGAGCTCGAGCCACTCCTGCAGTCGTGCGCCCTGCGACTCGAGCCCCGGCAGGTCGGCGAGCGTGCGGGTGGGGGCCGTGCTGGTGACCGGAGCCGGCGTCAGCTGCCCGGTGGTCGTGGTTCCGTCGCGCCAGCCGACGACGGTGCCCATGGTGACCATCACCGGACCGGCCGGCTCGGCGTCGACGACGTGCAGTATCTCGCTCGTCCAGCCTGCGCCGAGCCAGGCGGCGAGGCTCGAGCGCAGCCGGGCGAAGTCCATCGGCGGGGCGAGGTCACGGGGGCGCAGCGACACCTGGTCGCCAGGCACGACGACCGTGCCGAGCAGCGCCGTCCGCAGGACCGCCGGGTCCATGGTGCGGGTGATCATGTCCGGCCCGGTCACGGTGAGGCGCTGCGCCTCGACCCGGGCGGCGGCTTCCACGATGACGGTCGCGCCGTCGCGCAGGCCGAGGTTGGACAGCAGCAGCTCGTCGCACAGCGCGCTGCCCGCAGGGCAGTCCAGCGGGGCGACGACCGCGACCGCGCCGACCGCCCGGCTGCCGCGCAGCAGCACGACGTCGCCGTCGGCGATCCCGAGACAGGACATGGCCTGCGGGGGCAGTCGTACGATCCCGTGCCGGTCGTAGCGGGCCGAACCACGCAGGACGGCCGTGAGGGTCAGCACGGCGGTCACCCTAGGGCGGTGAGCTGGGCCTGCAGCCAGGTGGTGGGGGGCAGTGCGGTCGCGGCGGCGGTCAGCCGCGCGGTGCGCTCGAGGCGAAGGGCCGGCGGCGTCGACAGCGCTTCGTGCAGCGCCTCTGCGGTCTGCGACACGTCGAAGGGGTTGATTAGGTGCGCGTCGGCGCCGAGCTCGTCGGCCGCGCCGGCATGGCGTGAGAGCACCAGCGACACCCCCCTGTCCGACAGCACCGGTCCCTCCTTGGCCACCAGGTTCATGCCGTCGCGCACCGGGTTGACCAGGAGCACGTCTGCCAGCGTGTACGCCGCGAGCGAGCGTGGCTGGTCGTCGCGCACCTCCAGATGAACTGGGAGCCAGCCGTTCTCGGCGTACTGCTCGTTGACCTCCCTGGCCACGCGCTGCACTGCGCCGGTGTACTCGCGGTACTCGGGCAGGTCGTGGCGTGAGGGGTAGGCGAAGGCCAGGTGCACCACCCGACGGCGCCACTGCGGCCGGGTCCGCAACAGCTCGCGATAGGCCTCCAGGCCGCGAACGATGTTCTTGCTCAGCTCGGTGCGGTCGACCCGCAGGATCAGCTGCCGGTCCCCGACCAGCTCGCGCAGCGCCGGCAGGCGGCCCTGGACGTCGGACTCGCCCGCGCGGGTCCGCAGCTCGCGCGCGTCGACGCCGAGCGGATGCACCGACACCCGCGTCGTATGCCCCTGGTGGGTCACGGTGTCGGCGGTGACCTGTGCGCCGAGCACGGCGGCGCAGCAGCGGACGAAGGCGTTCGCCCAGCGGGGACTGTGGAAGCCAACGGCGTCGGCGCCGAGCATGCCGTGCAGCACCTCGGAGGCGACGTCGTCGGGCAGCAGGCAGAAGTACTCCGGCGGCGCCCACGGGGTGTGACTGAAGTGCCCGATGCGCAGGTCGGGGCGCAGCTCACGCAGCTGCCGGGGAGTCAGAGCCAGGTGGTAGTCCTGCACCAGGACCCGGGCGCCGGGGGCGGCCAGTGCGGCCAGTGCCGCGGCGAAGGCGTGGTCGTACGCCCGGTAGGCCTGCCACTCCCGCGCGCTGCGGGCGTCGAAGACCGGGGCGGTGGCGGTGTCGAACAGCAGGTGCGCCACGAACCACAGCAGGGCGTTGGCGACGCCATTGTAGGCGCGGTCGAAGGTGACCGGGTCCAGGTCGAGCATGACGACGCCGGGTGACACGGCCCCCTGTCGGGACCGGGCCACCCGGCGGTCGGTGTCGCTCAGCGCCGCGCAGACCCAGACGGCGTCGCCGGCCGCCGAGCTGACGGCCGAGACCAGCCCGCCGGCGCCGCGTACCGGTGCCGGCTCACCGCGCCCGTCCTCGACCCAGGACAGCGGTCCGCGGTTGGAGGCGAGCAGCAACGGCGCGGGCACCGGCCCACGCTAGCGACCGGCGGCAAGCTCCTGTCCGACGTTGCTGTTGCCCTCCAGGAAGCGGGTCTGCTTCACCGGCTTGGACAGCTCACCGTCGTACTTGAGGATGTAGAGCCCGTTGCGCAGGTCCACGACGTAGACCAGCCCGTCGACGACGATCGGGAAGCTCCACATGATGACCTTGTCGCGGGTGCCGCCGGCGACGTTGTCGACGTTGCCGCCACCGAGCGCCGGGTCCTCGGTCGTGACGGTCGCCAGCGGGTCGGCCGGCGACCACTCGCCGGCCGAGACCGGCTTGGCGGGGTTGCGCAGGTCGATGGCCTGCAGACCCTTGCCGTGCCAGGTGACGAACGCCAGGTCAGGGCTGACGACGGTCGGGTTGTGCGCCGAGAAGGAGGTGAAGTTCTCGGTGCGCTGGTCGGTCTGGGTGGTGCAGAAGGCCTCGGTGTTCTCCTTGAGCTTGTACTCCGAAAGGACCTTCGGGGCGGTCACCGTGGTGTTGTCGATGATCCGCACCCATCCCCACGGGCAGCCGTGGTCGGCCAGCACTCCACCGAACTTCCCGTAGACCTCGTCGGTCGCGAGCGCCAGGTTCGGACGCTGCGGGATCTCCACCGCCGAGTGCGCGCCAGGGTTGCCCCAGCTGACGCGCTTCTCGACCGGCGTGAGCAGCCGGAACTGCGGATTGGTCTTGCCGAGCGCGAAGTCCGAGCTGTCGAGCAGCAGATAGCCGCCGCCGAGGTAGGCCACGTGGGTGCGCATCCCGTCAGCCGTGGTCGCCATCGAGTGCAGGCGTACGTCGAAGGTGTCGCGGTCGGCTGGGGAAAACGCGCTGTTGGCGTTGAAGCGCCCCAGCTCGGTGAACACGCCCTCGCGGGCCTTGCTGATGTCGACGACGATCATGTTGGGCTGGACGTCGCTGCTGGTCGGGGTCGAGTAGTAGAGCAGCGCGCGACCGGGCTTGGCCGGGTCTAGCCACAGGTGCATCTCGTGAGGGGTGCGCGGCGGGACGAAGGTCGAGATCAGCTTCGGCTTCACCGGATCGCTCAGGTCGTAGAAGCGGATCGCGGTGGCCGTGCTGCCGGCGACGTCGGCCGGGGAGGTGCAGCGGTGGATCAGGGCGCTGCACTGGAAGTTCAGGACCATCAGCAGCTTCTGCTGCGGCCAGACCCGCAGCTCCCGGGAGGTGCTGCCGATGCCGCCCTGCTGCTCCAGGATCTCGTTGACGACCTTGGGCTTGCTCGGGTTGGTCGTGTCCACCACCAGGACGCCGGGGCGGGCGTGGCCGGGCGTGCCGTCGGTGCGGTTGCCGACGTACGCCGTCTTGCCGAAGACGGCGAGCGCGGCGTTCATGCCCCGGCCGAACAGCGGCTCGTGGCCGACGAGGGTGAACCTGCCGGGCCCCTTGGTGCCCTTCGGGTCGGCGGGGACCGCGGCCGGCTTGGGCGTCTGCTTGGCGGCGGCGACGGGTGCCACGGCGCGTCCCGGTGCGGCAGTGCTGCCGGCACCGGCCAGTGCCGGGGTGGCGGCCAGGACGAGCGCGATGGCGGTCGTCGTCAGCAGGGAGGGGCGGACTCTCACGGTGGGCTCCTGATTCGTGGTGGTCTGTCCCTGTTCGACCCCGTACGGTCGGGCACCTGCCTGCCGGCCCTACACTTGTGCCGACAACTGCACAGCACCGCTCATCCCGAGGGGCACCAGGGATACGGCCCGATGACGCCCCGGCAACCAGCACGCACGTGCCAGGTGCCACTTCCGTCCCGCGTCGACGTCCGGCGCGGG
>JBBPYI010000174.1:0-4053 GCA_038200075.1 Mycobacteriales bacterium | reverse complement strand
GGCCGAGGCCAAGGCCGGTTCGGCGCCGACGAGGCGTCCGAACGCCTCGGCCGGACCGCCGACGACCAGCACCCCCAGCAGCGCCGCACCGATCGCCAGCACGACCAGCGGGGTCCAGGCGGTGAGGGGCACCGGGATGCGCCACCGCGGGCGCAGGGCCTCGTCGGCCTCGTCGGGTTCGACGCGCAGCAGGATCGAGAGAGCGCGCCCGGCGTACGCCGCAGACAGCAGCGCCCCGACCAGCCCGACGGCGTAGAGCGCCGGCGAGTGCTCGAGCGCGACGTCCAGGACGGCGTCCTTGGTGCCCCACAGCGCGAACGGCGGCAGTCCGCCGAGGGCGAGCAGGCCGATCGTTGCGAGGATCCCAACGGCTGGGATGCGCAGCGCCGCGCCGGTCAGCCGACCGAGGTCCTTGGTGTGCAGCTGGTGCAGCCAGACGCCGGCCGCGAGGAACAGCAAGCTCTTGACCGCTGCGTGACCGACCAGGTGGGCCGCCCCCGCCTCGCGCGCGCCGACGCCGGCGGCCAGCACGACGAAGCCGAGCTGGCTGGCGGTCGAGGCGGCCAGCAACTGTTTGAGGTCGCGCTGGGCCAGCGCCACCACCCCGAGGACGACAGCCGTCAGCGCGCCGGTCCACGCGACGACGTCGTCGGCCCAGCCGGTCGCAGCCAGCAGCGGGGACATGCGCAGCAGCAGATATCCGCCCATCGCCACCATCGCTGCGCTGTGCAGCAGGGCGCTGACCGGGCTCGGCCCGTCCATCGCCCGGGCGAGCCAGAACGACACAGGGAGCTGGGCGGCCTTGCCGAGGGCGGCCGCGACGATGCCCAACGCTGCCGCGTGGCGCCATCCCGGCGACAGATCCGCAAGTCCGTCCAGAGACAGCGTCGCGCCTGCGGCCAGCGCGGCGCCCGCAGCGAGGTAGAGCCCCAGGTCCAGCGCACGGGTGGCCAGCAGGGCGGTCGTCGCCGACCCCGCGGCGCCCTGGTCGTCGACGTCGTGGGCGATCAGCAGCCAGGAGGCCGCTCCCATCAGCTCCCACCCGATGAGCAGCGGCAGCAGGCTGGTCGACAGCAGGGTCAGCAGGACCGCCGCAAGGAACATCAGCAGCCAGCCGCACAGCCGTCCCTGCCGCCGGTCGACCTGTGAGGGAACGGCGGCCAGCACGCAGATGGTCACGGCGCAAACCGTCATGGCCAGGACCGCCGAGAGCCCGTCGAGCCCGAGGTCGAAGCCCTCGTCGAGCAGGAACGGAGCGCTGGCCCGGGAGTCCGTGCCACCTCCGGCCGCCAGGCCGAAGGACGCCGCCGCGGCGAACATGCCGATCCCTGGCGCGAGCCGGTCAACGCGCGGCCCGAGGAGCACGAGGACGGCGCCGGCCAGGCCCGGGATGGCGAGCAGCAGCCAGAGCCGGTTCACCCCGACAGCCCGGTGGCCTGGTCGGTGAGATCGACCTCGTCGGAGCGGAAGACAGCTGTCTGCACGGCGAAGCCCAGCGCCATCTCGATGGTCATGACCGTGACGACGACCAGCACCAGCACCTGCCCGTCCGGACGTTGCGGGGCGACGAAGTACCAGAAGGCGGCGGCCGCCACGATGAGCCCGTTGAGCATGAGCTCCAGGCCCATCATGAGCATGACGATCGACTGCTGCGACAGCGCGCCGTAGAGCCCGATCGCGAACAGCGCGGCCGCCAGGACGAGCAGCGCCTCCAGGCTCATCGACCCACCCCGCCGCGGACCGGGTCGGTGGAGCGGCGCTTGTCCAGGTCGTCGCCGAGCCGGTCGTAGCGGCTGCGCGCCGAGCCGAGCACCAGCGCCGCGACGATGGTCGACAAGATGACGGCGCTGACCGCCATCATGACCAGCATCTTGCTGCCCATGATGCCCTGGCCGAGCTGCCTGGTGATGTCGGGCGGCGGCGGGCCCTGGCGCTCCGGCCAGTCCACGAGCAGCGCGCCGGCAGCCAGCACGACGAACGTGCCGACCGCGATGCTCATCGCCCGCGACTTGTCGTGCCACATCGACATCGGCATGAGGCCAGCAGGATTCATCATGTACATGATCATGAAAACAGCCATCACGGCCATCTCCATGACCATCATGACCACCACGACCAGACCGAGGTAGTCCAGGTCCAGCAGCAGCAGGATGGCGCCGACTGCCACGAAGCTGAGCGCCAGGGCGAAGGTCGCGCGGGCCATCGAGTCGACCCGGAAGACGGCGTAGCCGCTCAGCACGGACGCGACCGCCAGCACCCAGAAGGCGATCGTCGTCATGCCAGAGCCAGCAGCGTCGTGACGAACACCTGGACCAGGGTGAGCGGGACGAGCACGACCCAGCCGATCTCGGCGAACCGGGACGGCGGAAGGACGGGCAGGCGACGGCGTACGACAACCAGCACGGCCAGCACCGCCAGCGTCTTGGCCAGCTGCCAGAGCCAGCCGGGCAGGACCGGACCGGCGTCGCCACCGAGGAACAGCGGCACGGCGAAGGCCGCCCCGGCAGCCAGCAGGGCGTGCCGGCCGGCCAGCACCACCAGGCGGTCCACGCCGGACAGCTCGGCCAGGACTCCGCCGGCGACATCACGCCCGGCCGGCGCGGCGAACGGTCCCCAGAAGGAGAACGCCGCCACGCACAGCAGGAACACCCCGAACGCCGCAGGCATCTGCACGACGTTCCACAACCCGGCCTGCGACGTGACGACAGCCCGGATGTCCAGGCTCTGGGCGACCACAGCCGGCGGGATGAGCGCGAACATCAGCGGCAACTCGTAGGCCAGCGCCTGCGCGAGATAGCGGTAGCCGGCGACCAGCGCGGTGACGCTGGCCGCCCCCCAGCCGAGCAGCCACACCAGCGCCCAGAGCACGACGTCCATCGCGTTGAACCACACGATGCCCACCGGCAGGTCGACGACGACCCGTCCGCCGAGCGGCACCACCGCCATCATCAGGGCGGCGACGACCAGCAGCCCCCCGCCGCCCACCCGCCAGAGCAAGGCGTCGGGAGCGGTCGTGGTGCGCCTGCGCTGCCGGAGCAGTCGCGCGACCTCCGGCCAAACCGAGACGGGTGCGGGCCGCCCTGTCGCGCGGGCCAGTAGGACCCGGTCGCCGGTGGCCGACACCGTGGCCAGCACGGCCAGCACGGCAAGCGCCAGGGGGGCGAGCAGCACCTCAGACATGGGCGGCCTCCCGCGTCAGAGCCGGGCCGTACGCCGCGACGACCAACCCGACCGACTCGAGCTCCAGACCGGTGACCGCCGCGGCCAGTTCCTCCAGGGTGCAGGCCGGAGGTGCTTGGCCGGCTGCCAGCGCATCCAGGTGTGACACCAGGTCCCGGCCGCCGGGCGCGGGCAGTCCGCGCAGGCTCCAGCGCAGCAGCCGGGCCTTGCGCAGCCGAGGTGCGAGCTCTGCCGACCCGACTCCGGTACGCCCAGCCAGCTGGGCGCCGTCCTGCCAGCCGGCCGCCGCCAGCAGCAGGGCGAGCGCGTCGAAGGGGTCGCCGTGATCTTCGGGGGTGGGGTCGTCGAGGAGCACGGCTTTGGCGGTCGTGATGACATCGCCCGACAGCGTCACCTGCAGCTCCACCCCCGCCGGCCAGCCCGGGAGCAGCGGGCCGAGGCACCGGTGCAGCCCCTCCAGCCGCAGGCCGTCGCGGTCGTCCACGCGGCCGGCCATGGTCAGTCCCCCGGGGATGTCCATGTCCATGCCACCCATGTCCATGCCGCCGTGGTCCATCCCGCCCATGTCCATGTCGCCGTGGTCCATCCCGCCCATGTCCATGCCGCGGTCGCCCATGTCGCTGTCGTCCATCCCGGCTGTGTCGTCTGCAGGCTGCGGGGCCATCCGGCTGTCGGCGTCGCGCTGCTGCGCCTCGTCGTCGCGCAGTAAGACGCGACCCGCCAGCAGAACCGCATCGACCTGCGCCACCGTCGCGACACGAATCCGCGCCCGCGGACCCGGCATCGCCTCCCAGCAGACGTCGACGCGAGCGGCGATCTCCGGTCCGGGCAGCCCGCACTCGACCAGCAGGTCGGCCTGCGCTGGACTGGTGG
>JBBPYI010000173.1:0-5213 GCA_038200075.1 Mycobacteriales bacterium | reverse complement strand
CGGAAAGCTCTGCTTGAGCGGCACCCGGTCGTGGACGTAGAAGCCGCCGTTGCTGCCCTGCTCCATCTCCAGCACCTTGAAGGCCAGCAGGATCGCGTGCTTGGCGCGCTGGTCGACGACCACCTCGCCCTCCACGACCTGGGCCACCCGGGCCTCGCCGGCGTCGAGCTGGTCGACGGCCGCGACGACCAGCTTGCGCGCGTCCTCGTCGGCCGGGGTGAGGTCGGCGCGCCGCTCCCACAGCTCGTCCAGGACAGGGGGCAGGGCGCTGTCGGTCATGGGCGCCAGCCTACTGAGCGGGCAGCGTGGCCAGGCGGTCGCAGGCGGCGGCGATGCGCTCGTCGGTGGCGGTCAGCGCGAAGCGCACATGCTCGGCCCCCGCCTCGCCGTAGAACTCCCCCGGCGCGACCAGCACCCCGACGGACGCCAGCGCCGCGACCGTCTCCCAGCACGGCTCCCCGCGGGTGCACCACAGATAGAGCCCGGCGCCGGAGTGCGAGACCTCGAAACCGGCAGCGCGTACGGCGGCCAGCAGCCGCGTGCGGCGTGCGGCATACACCCCGCGCTGCGCCACCACGTGTGCGTCGTCGGCCAGCGCCGCGACCATCGCCGCCTGCACCGGGCCGGGCATCAGCAGGCCGATGTGCTTGCGCGCCTCGACCAGAGCCGCGACCGCCTCGCTGTCACCGGCGACGAACCCGGCGCGGTAGCCGGCGAGGTTGCTGCGCTTGGACAGCGAGTGGACCGCCAGCACGCCGTCGGTCGAGCCGCCGCAGACCGAGGGGTGCAGGACGCTCACCGGCTCGACATCCCAGCCGAGCTCGAGATAGCACTCGTCGCTGGCGACCAGGATGTCGTGCTCGCGGGCCCACTCGACGATCGCGCGCAGCCGGTCGGCCGACAGGACCTCACCGGTCGGGTTGGACGGCGAGTTGACCCAGACCAGCGCCACGCCTGCCGGGTCGACAGCAGTCGGGTCGTCGACCGGAACCGGCTCGCAGCCGGCGAGCCGGGCGCCGACGTCGTAGGTCGGATAGGCCAGCGCCGGGATCAGCACCCGACTGCCAGGCGCCAGACCCAGCAGGGACGGCAGCAGCGACACCGTCTCCTTGCTGCCGATCGACGGCACGACCTGGGCCGCGGTGACGGGAGTGCCGAGGCGGGACACCCAGCGCACCAGGGCTTCTCGCAGCGCTGGCGTACCGATCGTCAGGGGGTAGCCGGGCGAGTCGGCCGCTGCGGCCAGGGCGGCCTGCACGACGGCGGGAGTCGGGTCCACCGGCGTACCGATCGACAGGTCGACGATGCCGCCGGGGTGCGCGCGAGCCTGCTCGGCGTACGGCGCGAGCCGGTCCCACGGAAAGGCCGGCAGACGCGACCGCGCCGCCCACCCGGGTCGGGTGGACGGCGAGGTCACGGGCGCGGTCAGTGGCCTTCGGTGTTCTTGCCGAGCGGGACGGCCATGATCACCGGGTGGTCGAGGTCGACGGGACCGACCTTGGACGCGCCACCGGGCGAGCCGATGCTGGTCGTCTCGGTGAAGAAGTCGACGTTCGCGCGGTAGTAGTCCTTCCACTGCGCAGGCGTGTCGTCCTCGTAGAAGATCGCCTCGACCGGGCACACCGGTTCGCACGCACCGCAGTCCACGCACTCGTCGGGGTGGATGTAGAGCGAGCGCTTGCCTTCGTAGATGCAGTCGACAGGGCACTCCTCGATGCAGGCCTTGTCCTTGAGGTCCACGCAGGGCTCAGCGATGACGTAGGTCACGTCGACGTTCCTCTCCTCGTTGCAGAGCCCCTAGTCTCGCCCACGTGAGTGCCGCATACCAACCCGGGGTGAGGTACTCCCTGTCACTCGGCCCGTCCGACGTCGGCGCGCGCGTCGTCGTGCGCCGCCGCCTGACGGGCGGCGGGATGGGCGATCTGCTGGGTGAGCTGCGGCGTTGGGACGCCGACGAGGTCGTCGTGCGCGACCGACACGGCACCGATCACGGCGTACGGCCGGCTGACGTCGTGGCCGGCAAGCGCGTCCCGCCTGCCCCCGCACGGCGCGGATGACGCCCACCCGCGCGCGCTTCGGCGAGGTCGTCCGGTCCGAGCCGGTCGACCTGGGGCTGGCGTGCCTGCTGGTCGGCGGCGAGGTCGAGCCCGACCTCGACGTGGACGTGTCCCTGGCGGCCCTGGACGCCCTGGCCGCCGCGGTGCGCGAGCAGGTCCCGCCCGGCGCCTCCCCGGCGGCCGCTGCCGAGGGGCTTCGGGTGGTGCTGGGCGAGTTCGCCGGCTCGGCGCAGGACTACGAAGACCTGCGCTCCTCGCTGCTGCACGAGGTGCTGCGCCGCAAGCGCGGGCTGCCCCTGCTGCTGTCGGTCGTCTGGCTGGAGGTCGCGGCGCGCCTGGGCATCCCGGCGTACGCCCTGGCCCTGCCCGGTCACGTCGTCGTCGGCATCGGCGACCCCGACGACCAGCACGTGCTGGTCGACCCGTTCGCCGGCGGCCGGCTGCTCAGCCAGTCTGTGGTGACCTCGACGCTGGCCGCGGCCGGCTGGGGACCGCAGGACGCGCGGGTGCTCACACCCGCCGACCTGCTGCTGCGCCTGCTCACCAACATCCGGTCCTTGACGTCGCGACGCTCCCCGGCCCTGCAGGTCAGCGCCACCCGGCTGTGGGCGGTCGAGCTGTCACTTCTCCTGCCGCGCCACCCGATCGAGCTGCGCCGCGAGCGCGGCGAGCTGCTCGTGCGCCTCGGTGACCACCTCGCGGGGGCGGACGAGCTGGAGACGTACGCCCTGGTCGTGGACGACGCCGACGACCGGGGGGCCGAGGCCGCGCGACGCGAGGCCCGGCTCGCGCGCGCCCAGCTGAACTAGCGCCGGGCACGCCGAAGGGCGGCCCCGCTGGCTGCGGGACCGCCCGTCGGAAGGGACTGCGAGGCGGTCGTGATGTACCCGACGGCGTCGAGGATCACGGTGGCGCTGCCCTGGCTGATCGACAGGCCGACCTGGCCGTTGGTGCCGAGCGTCGCGACGGCAACGTTGGCAACAGCCTCACCCGGACGGAAGTTGACCGTCGAGGTGCGGTTGGTCGGGCGGTTGCCGACCGGGAAGACCTGCAGGTCGACCGGGTTGGACGCACCGGTACCGGTCACCGAGAGCACGGCGGCGGAGGCGTCAGCAGGCACGCCACCCTGTCCACCGACGGTGACGCTGCGGTCGGAGCCCGCCCGCACCGGCGCACGGTCCCTGCGGGTGTCGAAGATGCGCGACGGGGTCAGCGGGATGAAGCGGCCCCGCGACTCGGCGCTGTAGTAGCCGAGGACGTCGAGCACGACCTGGGCGGTGTTCTGGCTGACCGACAGGTTGATGCTGCCGCTGTCACCCAGCGCGACCGTGACCGAGTTGGCCTTGGTCTGACCCCGGCGCACGTTGAGGTTGCTCGTGCGCTGGTCCGGTCGCTGACCGGTCGGGTAGACCTGCAGGTCGGCGTTGGCCGGGGTGCCCAGCACGGTCGTGTTCAGGATGACCGCGGTGGCCGTAGCCGGTACGCCGAGGCGTCCGCCGACGACCACGGTGCGGTCTTTGCGAGCGGCGACCGGGTTGCGCGTGTCGCGGGTGTCGAGCAGACGCTGCGGCTGCAGGGCCGTGTAGCCCGAGCTGCCGTTGATCGTGTCGGAGGCGTCGCCGTAGTAGCCGAAGACGTCCACGATCACATGCGTGCTGCCCGTGTTGACCGACACCGTGATGCTGCCGTCGGTGCCCACACCGGTCTGGACCTGCACCGGCACGGTCTCACCGGCGAAGAAGTTCAGGTTGCTGGTGCGGTCGTTCGGGCGCTGACCGGTCGGGTAGACCTGCAGGTCGCCGCGGACCGTGGCCAGGGTGTTGGTGACGTTCAGGACCACCGCGGTGACGCCAGTGGTCGGGACCCCGCCGCGGCCGGCGATCTGGATGACCCGGTCGGAGTTGGCGGAGATCCGGGTGCCGCCCGACGCCCGGCTGTCGAAGACGCGGGCCGGGGTGATCGGGTGGAAGCGGCCGGCGACGTTGCGCGCGTTCGGGCTGGCCGTCGGGCTCGCGGTCGGGCTGGGGCTCATCGTTGCGGTCGGGCTGGCCGACGGCGACGGGCTCATGGACGGGCTCGGGCTGGCGCCCGGGTCGTTGTTGCCACCGGCCGGCGGCATCGTGGACGGCGCGACAGAGACCAGCGCGAAGTCCTCGACCGGGGAGGTAGTCGTGCTGCTCGTGCTCGCCTGGCCGAACGCACCCAGGCTGGTGGCCTGGCCGGTGTTCAGGCTGACGCGGAACAGCGAACGCGGGACGGCCATCACGGCGGTCTGGGTCGCCGTGGCGGCCGAGCCCGTCGTGGACAGCAGGGCGAAGGCGCTGTTGCCGGAAGCAGAGATGTCCAGACCGGAGTTCAGGTCGACGTTGCCCTGGCCGGGCAGGAGCTGCCCGACGGTGCGCAGGGTGCCGCTGTTGGCCGGGACCTGCTCGACGAGCGCGTCACGCGCGGTATCGATGTCGAACAGCATCGTCGTGGTCGGCGTCGCACTGGAGCTGTTGGTGTAGCCGGCGCCGGTGACCATCGGGGCGGTGCCGGTGTCGCCGTAGGAGATAGCTGTGTCGGTGTCGGTCACGGCGGTCACCGGGTTGACCCGCAGGTTCTGGCGGGTGTCGCTGACGATGCGCAGGCGGTCGACGACGGGATTGAAGTCGACGCCGAAGCTCGTCCCGGACAGCGCCGGGCTGATGTCGCCGATGCGCGTCGCCACGCCGGTAGCCGGGTCGACCAGGTAGAGCGTGCTGGAGACCGGGTTGCTGTTGCGGCCGACGGCGTAGAGCCCGCCGGTGGCCGGACGCACGTCGATGGCGACGACGTCCTCACCGTTCACCAGGCCGGTGATCTGGCGCGGGTTGCTCTGCACGCCGGGGTTGTTCACCGAGAAGTCGACGAGGAAGTTGTTCTCCGTCAGGCCGTACGCCAACCCGGGCTCGTTGTCGGTGATCGCGACGCTGGCGTCGCGGCCGATGGCGCCGACGGACGCGTTGGACAGCACCACCCGGAAGGTCTCACGACCCTCGGTGAAGTCGTCCTGCAGCGTGCTGACCTGGAAGGACCGGGTCGACTCCCCGGCGCTGAACGACAGCGTGCCGGTTGCCTGGGCGACGTCAGCGCCAACGACGGCCGTGTCGTCGGCGAGGCCGAGGTCGTCGAGCT
>JBBPYI010000172.1:0-3144 GCA_038200075.1 Mycobacteriales bacterium | reverse complement strand
CGCAGGGGGTCGTGCTCGGGGTGTACGACCGGAGCGGCGTCGAGCTCGTCCGGCGTGAGCGGCGTGAGGTCGCCGTCGTGGACACCGTCGCGTGGGACGTGTCCGCCGACCAGGTGCTGCCCAACGACGGCGACCTCACCTTCGCCAAGGTCCGTTTCGACGAGCTCTCCCTGGCCACGGTGCTGTCGGACCTGCGCCGGCTTGACGATCCGCTGGCCCGGGCGCTGTGCTGGGTGGCGCTGTGGGACGCCTGCCGCGACGCCGAGCTGCCGGCGGCGGACTTCGTGGCGGCGGTGCTGACCAACGTCGGCGGCGAGCGTGACTCGGCGGTCGTGACGACGCTGCTGGCGCAGGCGCGCACCGCTGCGGTGCTCTACGACGACGACGACGGCCTGCGCGACGCCGTGGCCGAGGCCAGCGCCGCGGCCGTCTGGTCCGGGGACGCCGGCGACCTGCAGCTGGTGCACCTGCGGGCCCTCGCCGCCGTGACCAGAGATCCAGGGCCGCTCCAGGGCCTGCTCGACGGCCAGGGCGTCCCGGCCGGCCTGGTCGTCGACACCGACCTGCGCTGGACCCTGGTGCAGGCGCTGGCCGGGCTCGGCCACCTCGACGAGACCGCGATCGATGCCGAGCTGGCGCGCGACAGCACGGCCGCCGGGCAGCGCAGTGCCGCGACCGCCCGGGCCGCGCTGCCGGACGCCGCCGCCAAGGAGCGGGCCTGGTCGGCCGCGGTCGGCGACCTGTCGCTGTCCAACGCCGAGGCCCACGCGCTGGCCCGCGGCTTCTGGCGGCCCGGCCAGGAGGCGCTGCTCGAGCCGTACGTCGACCGCTACGTCGCCGAGCTGCCCGGGCTGTGGCAGGTCCGCACCCCCGAGGTCGTCGGACGCCTCACCGAGCTGCTGTTCCCCTCGACGCTGGTGCGCCAGGACGTCCTGGACCGGACCGAGCAGCTGCTGGCCGAGCAGCACCCGGCCGGACTGCGGCGCCTGGTCGCCGAGCAGCGGGACGACCTGCGCCGGGCGGTGGCGGCGCGTGCCCTTCGCTGACCGCGTGGAGGTGGTCGGCGTCGACAGCGACGACACGCTCTGGCGCTGCCAGGACGGTTTCGACGACGCCGAGCAGCAGGTGGCGCGGCTGCTTGCGCCGTACGCCGGGACCGACGACGTCCTGGCCGCGCTGGCGGCCACCGAGCGCGCGAACCTCGCGGCGTACGGCTTCGGGGTCAAGGCCTGGACGCTCAACGTGCTGCAGACCGTCGAGAGCTACGGCGTCCACCTGGTGCCGGTCACCAAGGGCGACCTGGTGGATCAGCAGCGCAAGCTCTGGGCCTCCGGACTGCGCGCGCTGTTCAGCCATGTCGAGATCGTGTCGGACAAGACGCCAGTGCAGTACGCCGAGCTGCTGCGCTTCCTGCAGGTCGACCCGGCGCACTTCCTCATGGTCGGCAACAGCGAGCTGTCCGACGTGCGGCCGGTGCTGGAGCTCGGTGGCTGGGCGGTGCACGTCCCCTACCGGACCACCTGGGTGCTCGACCGCGTCGACGAGCCCGTCGTGCACGACCGGCTCATGAGCGTCGGCTCGCTGTCGCAGGTGCCGCCGCTGCTGGCGCGTTCTGCAGGGCCCGGATCAGCATGACGAGCAGCCCCCACAGCACCGTGACGACGCCGAGGCAGAACGCGAGCGAGCCCAGGCCGAGGACCAGGCTGTCGCCGTCGGGCCCCCCTCCACCGAAGTAGCCGCCCTCTCCTGCCAGCACGAGCACGGCGATGACGGGCAACCCGAAGGCGGTCGCGGCGCTGGCCAGCAGGTGTCGCAGGGTCCGCTCCGGGTGCCGGGGCTCTGGCCGCAGCACGCGCGCCAGGCTGTAGAACGCGGCGGGCCCGACGACCAGCCAGATCAGCAGCCCCCGGCTGTCGGCGCCGAGCCGCTCGTCGAGTGCCAGCAGCACCAGGATGACCGCCAGCGGCAGGGCCAGGACGGCCGCCAGGCGGCGCGGGGGGTCGGCCAGCGCCCAGCCCTGGGCGGGCACGATCGGCAGCACCAGCCGGGCGCGGGTCGGCTGCGGGCCGTACGGGCTCAGGTGCGTCACGACTGCACTGTCCCTCCGCCGGACCTACAGGGCCATCAGGTCGGCCGGCACCAGCGTGACGGGGAACGGCAGCCGCACGCTGACCGGCGCATCGCCCACCGCGTACGCACGCTCGACGTAGTCGGCGCCGTCGAGCTCCAGGATGCGCAGCGACGGGGTGTCGACATCCAGCAACCAGTACGACGCGATGCCGAGCCGGGCGTACGCCCTGCGCTTGAGCACCGCATCGCGCCCGGCCGTCGAAGGCGACCTGACCTCGACCGCAAGCAGCGGCAGGTCGCCGTTCTCGACCAGCGCGAACTCCCGACGCACCACGGTCAGGTCCGGCTCGAAGTGTGTCGCGTCCGGATCGTCGACGTTGACAGGCAAGGGGAAGACGTACAGCTCGGGTGGGCAGGCGGGCCTGAGCGCGTCTCCGAGACCGATGCAGCCGATCTGGTGGCGCCGCCGGGCCATCGGGCTCACCAGCAGCCACCCGTCGGCGAGCTCGAAGCGCCGGCCGTCCTCAGGCAGGCCGTCGAGATCGGCCAGGGTGTAGCGCCGCTCCAGATCCACTCCACCGCTCATGCTCCCCATGGTGACCCTCCGCCGGCCCGGGGTCCATCCTGAGTCCTCGGGCCGGCGCTCCAGCGGGTTGTCCACAGGTCAGGCTCGCGTAGCCAAGACCGGACGCGCTGGCGTTCAGCGGCGGTGCTGATTCGGCGGTGCTGAACCGGCGGTGCTGTCGTGTGCCGGAGTGCGGGGGACACTGCGTCGGCTCGCCTCTGGCTCCTGCAGGAACGCATCACCCCGGCCGGCGGGCATGCCTGTGGGCCGGGTCGGGTGCTCCGCTCCGGCTTGGGGCTGTCGTGCTGGGGGTGGGGCTGGCTGACGTGGTGCGGGTCAGTCGCCCTGGGGCCGTCGGTACCGGTGGGGGTGTCGCCGGAAGGCCCAGCCGCCTCGGGTGGTCCAGACGATGGTGCCGTCTTGTTCGGCGGTGACGGTGAAGATCGCGTGTTTGGCGCGGTGGTGGTGTCGGCACAGGCATTGCAGGTTCTGCTCGCTGGTCATCCCGG
>JBBPYI010000171.1:0-2912 GCA_038200075.1 Mycobacteriales bacterium | reverse complement strand
CGACGACCAGGAACAGCCCGACGACGACCAGCAGCAGCACGCCGACACCGACCCCGGCCTGCACCAGGCTCCCCGAGCGCAGCAGTGACACGGCGGTCGCGGTCATCGCGCCCGTGACCATCAGCGCGACCAGGCCCGTGAACGCAGCCCCGAGCTTGTCGGCGCCGATCTTCATCGAGGCAGCCTCACAGGTCCAGCAGGGCGTCCAGCCCGACGGTCAGGCCGGGACGCTCGGCAATGCCGCGGACGCCCAGCAGGACGCCGGGCACGAAGGAGCGCCGGTCATAGCTGTCATGGCGCAGCGTGAGGGTCTCGCCCTCACCGCCGAGCAGCACCTCCTGGTGGGCGACGAGCCCGGCCAGGCGTACGGCGTGCACCCGGACACCGTGCACAACGGCCCCGCGGGCCCCGTCCAGCGAGGTGCTGGTGGCATCCGGCATCGGGGCCATCCCGCGACGGGCCTCGGCGACCAGCTCGGCAGTGCGCCGGGCGGTGCCGGACGGGGCGTCGGCCTTGCCCGGGTGGTGCAGCTCGACGATCTCGACCGCGTCGAAGAAGCGGGCAGCCTCGGCCGCGAAGCGCATCATCAGCACCGCCGCGATCCCGAAGTTCGGGGCGATGAGCACGCCGACCCCGGTGCCCTCGAGCATCGCCCGGACCTCGGCCAGCCGCTGCTCGTCGAAGCCGGTGGTGCCGACGACGGCGTGCACCCCGGCCGCGACGCACTCGCGCAGGTTGTCCATGACCACGTCGGGGTGGGTGAAGTCCACCACCACGTCACTGCCGGACAGGTCGCGGACGTCACCGACGTCGTACGCCCCGGCCAGGCTCAGGTCGTCGGCGGCCTCAACGCCGCGCACGACCTCGGACCCCACGCGGCCGCGGGCTCCCAGGACACTCACCCTGATGAGATGGGCGCAGTTCATGCGACGGCTCCTTCGAGGTCGGTGTGGCCGGCGGAACCGATCAGGGCCAGCGACAGCGGTCGGGTCAGCACGTCGGCGGCCACGTCGCGTACGTCATCGGGGGTGACCGCCTCGATGCGGGCGAGCTCGGCGTCGATGGTCAGCAGCTCGCCGTCGAGCAGCTCGGCGTAGCCCAGCCGCAGCATCCGGCTGCCGCTGTCCTCGAGGTCGAGCACCATCGAGGCGCGCATCGGCGCCTGCGCGCGACGCACCTCCTCCTCGGTCAGGCCGTGCTGGGCGACCGCGGACAGCTCGGCGCGCACCAGGTCGACGACCTGCCCGAGCTTGGCCGGAGCGCAGCCCGCGTAGACGCCGAACAGGCCCGTGTCGGCGTAGCTGGAGGTGACGGTGTGCACGGAGTACGCCAGGCCGCGCTGCTCGCGCACGCTCTGGAACAACCGGCTCGACATGCCGCCGCCCAGGCCGCCGGACAGCACCTGCAGCGCCTCGATGCGCGGATCGCCGTAGCGTAGCCCCGAGGTGCCGAGCACCACGTGCACCTGCTCGGTGTCGCGCTGCTCATGCAGCACCCGCGCCGCCACCGCCGGCGCTGGAGCCACCGGACGCAGAGGGGCCGGTTCGGCGGGACCGTCGAGCCGCGCACCGAACGCCGCCGACACCAGCGCGAGGAGCTGGTCGTGCTCGACGTCGCCGCTGGCGGTCACCACCATCCGCGACAGGTCGTAGCGGCGTCGGTAGAAGCCGACGATCTGGCTCCGCGTCATCGCGGTGATGCTGTCGTTCGTGCCGAGCACCGTGCGGCCCAGCGCGCTGTCACCCCACAACGCCTGGGCGAACAGGTCGTGCACCCCGTCGTCGGGGTCGTCGTCGTTCATGGCGAGCTCTTCCAGGATCACGCCCCGCTCGACCTCGACGTCGGCGGCCGTCACCAGCGAGCCGGTGACCAGGGCGGTGACGACGTCGACCGCCAACGGCAGGTCGCCCGACAGCACCCGGGCATGGAAGCAGGTCGCCTCGCGGGTGGTGAAGGCGTTCATCTCCCCGCCGACGGCGTCCATCACCGAGGAGATCTCCAGGGCGCTGCGCCGACCGGTGCCCTTGAACAGCAGGTGCTCCAGGAAGTGCGAGCAGCCGTGCTGGCTGGCCCGCTCGTCGCGGCTGCCGACGCCCACCCAGATCCCGAGCGCGACGGAGCGCAGGCCCGGGACCCGCTCGGAGACGACGCGGAGCCCTCCCGGCAGGACAGACCTGCGCGGAAGGGCTCCGGATCGTGCTGCCAAGGCTTTGACTACTCCGCGGAAGCCGCGGCGGGCGCCTCAGCGGCCGCCTCGACCGGGGTGAGGCTGATCTTGCCGCGCTGGTCGATCTCGGTGATCTCGACCTGCAGCTTGTCGCCGACGTTGACGACGTCCTCGACCTTGCCGACGCGCTTGCCGTTGCCCAGCTTGGAGATGTGCACCAGGCCGTCCTTGCCCGGCAGCAGGCTGACGAAGGCACCGAAGGCAGCCGTCTTGACGACGGTGCCGAGGAAGCGCTCGCCGACCTTGGGCATCGTCGGGTTGGCGATCATGTTGATCGTCGCCATGGCGGCCTCGGCGGACGGGCCGTCGGTGGCACCGATGTAGATGGTGCCGTCGTCCTCGACGCTGATGTCGGCGCCGGTGTCGGCCTGGATCTGGTTGATCATCTTGCCCTTCGGGCCGATGACCTCGCCGATCTTGTCCACCGGGATCTTCACCATGAGCACGCGGGGCGCGAACGGCGACATCTCGTCGGGCGCGTCGATCGCTTCGTTCATGACCTCGAGGATCGCGAGGCGGGCGGTGCGGGCCTGCTGCAGGGCGGCGGCGAGCACCGAGCTCGGGATGCCGTCGAGCTTGGTGTCCAGCTGGAGCGCGGTGACGAACTCCCGGGTGCCGGCGACCTTGAAGTCCATGTCGCCGAACGCGTCCTCGGCGCCGAGGATGTCGGTCAGCGCGACGTACT
>JBBPYI010000170.1:0-21002 GCA_038200075.1 Mycobacteriales bacterium | reverse complement strand
CGGGACCTCGCCGTTGCCGTCCGCGGCACCCAGCGCCGCGGCCTCACCGACCCCGAGCCCGGCGAGCCCCAGCCCCGCCGACTCGACGCAGGTCGCCCTGCAAGGTGACGGGCTCGGGTTGATCGAGATCCCGTCGGGCAGCAACCGGATGCTGCTGATCGAGTCCAGCACCGCTCAGCAGGTGCGTACCGGATTGGACGCCGCGCTCGGCGCGGGCACCGACCAGGAGCTGCCGGACTGCGGCCCGTCCGTCGTGACGCGCGCCTACCCCGGGTTGCAGGTCGTGCTGCAGGGCGACCGGTTCGTCGGCTGGTCGACCCGTCCGGGGAGCACCCTGCAGACGGTCGACGGCATCGGGCTGGGCAGCACCCAGGCCGAGCTGCGCGCCGCCGCCCCGGCCGTGACCGTCATGGAGACCACGCTGGGGCGCGAGTTCTCCTTGTCGGGGGGCTACTACGGGACCCTGGACGGCTCCGGCGACTCGGCGGCGGTGACCACGATGGCTGCCGGCAACGCCTGCCTCTTTCGGTAGGTGCGGAGGCGCTGCCGCTGGTCGTGGGACGATGGACGACGACCAGACTGGAGTGCTCATGACCGACCGGCTCAGCCCCCTGGACGTCTCCTTCCTCTACATGGAGACGCCGACCACCGCCATGCACGTCGGCGGAGTCGCGATCTTCCAGCCGCCGCAGGGCGGCTTCGACTACGACCGCCTCGTCGAGCTGATCACCCAGCGCATCGCGCTCGTCCCGCGCTACCGCCAGAAGGTCAAGTTCATCCCGGGCCGGATCGCGAACCCCGTGTGGGTCGACGACGAGGACTTCGACGTTACCTACCACGTACGCCGCAGCGCCCTGCCCAAGCCCGGCACCGACGCGCAGCTGCGTGAGCTGGTGGGCCGGCTGCAGTCCCGCCAGCTCGACCGCCACCGGCCGCTGTGGGAGATCTACCTGGTGGAGGGGCTCGAAGGCGGCCGGGTCGGCATCATCACCAAGACCCACCACGCCATGGTCGACGGCGTCTCAGCGGTCGACATCGGCACGGTCATCCTGGATGTCACCTCCGAGCCGCGTGAGGTGCCGCCCGACGGCTGGACGCCCCGGCACGAGCCCGGCGCCGCGTCGCTGGTGGTGGGGGCTGTCACCGACCTGGTCAAGCGCCCGACCCAGGCGATCGACACCGCCCGGGCTGCTGTCGGCGATGCGAGGGCGACCGCGGGCAAGGCGACGACCGTTGCGAGCGCCGTGCTGTCGTCGGTGGTGAGCATGGCTCGCCCAGCTCCGTCGTCACCGCTGAACGTGGCGATCGGCGAGCAGCGCCGCTACGGCATGGCCGCGACCGACCTCGATGACTACAAGCGGGTCCGCAAGGCGCACGGCGGCACGGTCAACGACGTCGTGCTCGCGACCGTCGCGGGCGCGCTGCGGTCCTGGCTGCTCACTCGCGGCGAGGCGGTCACCCCGACCACGACCATCCGCGCGATGGTGCCGGTGTCGGTGCGCACCGAGGGCGAGCAGATGGGCAACCGGGTCTCGTCCTACTTCGTGGATCTTCCCGTGGGAGAGGGCAACCCGGTCATGCGACTGCACCAGGTGAGCTTCGCGATGCGCGGCCACAAGGAGAGCGGCCAGTCGGTGGGCGCCGACGCGCTCGTCCAGATGTCGGGCTTTGCCCCGCCCACCATCCACTCGCTGGGGGCCCGGGTCGCGTCGAGCTTCACCCGCCGCCTGTTCAACCTGGTCGTGACCAACGTGCCCGGCCCGCAGTTCCCGCTCTACGCTGCCGGCGCCAGGATGCTCTCGATGTACCCAGTCGTGCCGCTTGCCAAGGGCCAGGCGGTGAGCTGCGGTCTCACGTCCTACGACGGCGGGGTCTTCTACGGCCTCAACGCCGACCGCGACGCGATGGCCGACATCGACGTGCTGGCCAGCCTCATCGAGGATTCGCTGTCCGAGCTGGTGGGCACAGTGCGCTGATGACCACCACACGCACAGGCATCGTCCTGGGGGCCGGCGGCGTGCTCGGCGCCGCCTGGACGATCGGGGCGCTCGCGGCGCTGCAGGAGCACCACGGCTGGGACCCGCGCGAGGCAGAGGTGCTGGTCGGCACCTCCGCGGGCTCGGTGCTCGCCTCCTTCCTCGGCTGCGGCATCGGGGTCGACGTGCTGCTGGACCACCAGCGCGGGATCGTGAACGCGGAGTCGCCCGACATCAGCTACGACCCCGACGGCGAGAGCGCGACGCCGCCGCTGCCACGGCCCGGGATCGGCTCGCCGCGCGGGGTTCTCAGCACCGCCCTGCACCCGTGGCGGGTCACCCCGATGGGTGCGCTGTCGGCGATCCTGCCGCAGGGCCGTGGCTCGCTCGGCCCCGTCGGGCAGCTCGTCGACGCGGTCTGCCCCCGCGGGGCGTGGGCCGCCCACCCGCAGACCTGGATCGTCGCCATGGACTACGACAGCGGTCGCCGGGTCAGCTTCGGCCGCGACGGGGCTCCGCATGCCGGGCTGCGTGACGCAGTGATGGCCTCCTGCGCGATCCCCGGCTGGTACACCCCGATCAAGATCGGTGGCCGGCGCTACGTCGACGGCGGCGCCTGCTCCCCGACCTCGCTGGACCTGGTCGCCGGCCTGGGCCTGGACGAGGTGGTGGTGCTGTCTCCGATGACCTCGCTGGACTACGACCGCCCGGACTCGGTCGCCGGCCGGCTCGAGCGTCGCTTCCGACGTCTGGTGACCAAGCGTCTGGTGGGTGAGGTGAAGAAGGTCGCCGCGACCGGCACCCGCGTGACGCTGCTCGGACCGGGCGCTGAGGACCTGGCGGCGATCGGCGCCAACCTGATGGACCCCCGTCGCCGCGCGCGGGTGCTGGACACCTCCCTGCGCACCTCCGCGGCGGCGCTGCGGGCAGGTCAGCTCGCCGACGCCGGCTGATGCGCGTCTATCTGCCGTCCACCCTCCCGGGCCTGCAGGCGCTGCTGGACACCCAGATCCTGACCGCGCCGCTGGCGGGGTTCGCCGTCACCGGCGCGCTGCGCGAGTGGTACGCCGAGGGCGATGAGGAAGAGCTGGAGTACGCCGCGCTGACGCTCGCCGCCCGCGCGTCCGTACGGCTGCTGGACCGGGCGCTGCTGATGGATGCCTCCGCGCCGGCGCGGCGCGTGGTCGTGGTCGTGGAGTCAGGCGAGGTCGAGGCGGTGCCCGACGTCGACCGGGCGGCCGTACGCCTGACCGCCGATGTGCCGCTGCGGCTGGTGCAGGCCGTCCACGTCGACGACCCGTCCGCCGAGCAGGACGTCCGCGCCGCCGCCGAGCAGCTGGTCGAGGCTGACCTGGGCAGCGAGGACGCGGCGTTCGTGGTCGAGCAGGCCGAGGGTCATGAGCTGCAGTGGTACGCCACCCAGGAGATCGGCCCCCTGCTCGAGCTGTCCTGATGCCCCCGACCGCTTGTCAGCCCGCCCACACGGCCGCCACACACGCACCGACCTAGAGTCGACCGGGTGGCGAGGGTGACATGGCGCGGGTGAGCTGGCGCTGGGCGGCGGTGGCTGTCCTCATCGGCTCGCTGACTGCCGTCCCGACCCTGGTGGCCGCGTTGCCGGCGGACGGTTCGGAGCTGACCGCCACGCAGCTGCTGGCCAAGGTCCGGGCCTCCGACGACGTGGCCTGGTCGGGCTACGGCACCCGTCGCGGGACGCTGGTCGGGCCCGACGTGCGTGAGCTGTCCGACCTGCCCGGCCTGGTCGGGGAGACCACCCGGGCCCGGGCCTGGTGGCGGGGTCCGCGGGACTGGCGGGTCGACGCGCTGTCGCTGGTCGGCGAGACCGACACGACCCGCGACGCCGACGGCGGCTGGACCTGGCAGTCGGCCGACCGGCGGGCGCTGCGACTGGTCGGCGACCTCGACGTCCGCCTGCCGATCGCCGCCGACCTGCTCGCCCCGGTGCTCGGCCGCCGGCTCGCCGGCACCGCCGACGTCGACGCGACTCGGCTGCCCGCCCGCCGCGTCGCAGGGCGTACGGCCGACGGGTTGCGCCTGAGTCCCCGCGATCCGCGCCGCACCACCGTGCGGTCGGTCGACCTGTGGGCCGAGCCCGACACGGGCCTGGTGCTGCGGGTCGAGGTGCGCACCTCCGCGTCGGCGCCGTCGCTGATCTCGACGCTGCTCGACCTGGACCTGTCTACTCCCGCAGCCGAGCGCACCTCCTTCGACCGGCCGGAGCGGGCTTCGGTCGTCGTCGGGGAGGCGCCCGACATCGCCGCGCTGGCCGATCGGTTCGCGCCGTACGCCCTGCCCGACACGCTCGCGGGACTGCCGCGTCGGGCTCGCAGTCCGCTGTCGACCGGAGGGGGAGTCGGCACCTACGGCGACGGCTTCACCGCCCTCGCGCTGGTGCCGCTGCCGCACGACTTCGGGCACAAGGTCGTGGACCGGATCGACCCCAAGGACGACGACGGGGTCGCGACCATCGCCACACCGCTGGTCAACGCCCAGGTCGTGCTGTCGCAGGACGAGCGCGCCTATCTGCTGGTCGGCACCGTCCCGGCCGGCGAGCTGACGGCCGCTGCCGCCCAGCTGCGGGCAGCGCCGCCGGCGAGGATCCGGTGATCCGCACCACCGCGCTGACCAAGCGGTACGGCCGGATCACCGCCGTCGACGACCTGCACCTGGAGGTCGCCGAGGGCGACCGCTACGGCTTCCTCGGCCCGAACGGCTCGGGCAAGACCACGACGGTGCGCATGCTGCTCGGCCTGGTGCTGCCCACCTCCGGCCGGGTCGAGCTGTTCGGCGGCAAGCCCGACCAGCAGGCGCTGGCCCAGATCGGTGCGCTGGTGGAGGGCCCCGCCTTCTACGGTCATCTGTCCGGTCGGCAGAACCTGCGGCTGTCCGACGCCGCCGGTCCGGGCAGCAGCAGACGGACCCGCAAGGCGCGCATCGACGAGGTCCTGGACCAGGTCGGTCTCGGCGGGGTGGACCGACGGCCAGTCAAGGCCTACAGCCTCGGCATGCGTCAGCGCCTCGGCCTGGCGAGCGCGCTGCTGCGCCGACCGCGGCTGCTCGTGCTCGATGAGCCGACGAACGGCCTTGATCCGCAGGGCATCCGGGAGATCCGCGACCTGCTTCTGGAGCTGAACAGGGGCGGCACCACCGTGCTGCTGTCGAGCCACCTGCTCTCGGAGGTCGAGGCGCTGTGCACCCGGATCGGCGTGCTCGACCGCGGCCGGATGGTGCTGCAGGGTGACCTGCAGGACTTCCAGCAGCTGACCGGTCTGGTCGAGGTCCGCACCCCCGACGTACACCAGGCCGCGACCTTGCTGGGCGACACCGTGGCGCAGGTCGTGGACGGCGGCCTGCTGGTCGCCGGCGACGACCCGGCTGCCCTCAACCACGAGCTGGTCACCGCGGGCGTACGCGTGTCCGCCCTGCATGCCCAGCGACGCAGCCTGGAGGCCGCCGTGCTCGACGCCACCACCGACAGCAGCGACAAGGCAGTGCGGTGAGCCGCCGATGATCGCGGTCGAGCTGCGCAAGCTCCTGCGCCGACCACGCACCTGGATCAGCATCGCGCTGCTCGCCGGCCTCCCGACGATCGTGGCCGTCTTCGTCGCGGTCAGTGACGTCGCGCCGCGCCCAGGCACCGGTCCGGCTTTCCTGTCAGCCGTGCTGGCCAACGGTGCGCTGTTCCCGGCTGCCGCGCTGGCGATCGTGCTCCCACTGTTCCTGCCGGTCGCGGTGGCTGTGGTCGCGGGCGAGGCGGTCGCGGGGGAGGCCCAGGCCGGCACCTTGCGCTATCTGCTGATCCGGCCGGTCGGGCGTACGCGCCTGCTGGTCGCCAAGCTCGTCAGCGTCGTGGCCTACACGATGCTGGCGGTGGTCGTGGTCGCGACCGTGGCGTACGTCGTCGGCACGCAGCTGTTCGGCAGCGGCCCGCTGCCCAGCACGTCCGGCACCGACCTGTCGACCACGCAGGCCACGATCCGCACGGTCCTGGCGGTTCTCTACGTCGGATGGTCGATGCTCGGGGTCGCGGCCGTGGCGCTGTTCCTGTCAACCGTCACCGACTCACCGCTGGCCGCAGCACTCGGCGCGATCGCCCTGCTGGTGACCTCCGGCGTGTTGGTCGGGCTGGAGGCCTCCGCGTCGGTGCAGCCCTACCTTCCGACCCGCTACTGGCTGGCGTTCGTCGACCTGTTCCGAGACCCCGTGCTCTACCGCGACCTGCTGCGAGGTACGGCGCTGCAGGGCGTCTACATCGCGGTGTTCCTCGGTGCGGCCTGGGCCAACCTGATGACCAAGGACGTGACCAGCTAGCAGACCGCGGGGGTTGGGGCCGTCACGCCAGGACCGGACAGCGCGCCGATCACCACCCGGGTGACAACGGGGTTGCGCGGCAGGTCCGAGTGGCTCACCTGCAACGAGGGGCACACGTCCTGGAGCTGCACGTTGACCGCCCCCTCCAGCCGCGCCGAGGTCGGTGGGGTGACCGTCTCGTCCTGGGTGGTCCACAGCGACAGCCACTGCGGCCCGGCAGGGGTCTCATCGCCGTCGTTGATGCTGTCGAGCAGGTCGCTGCCGGGGACGAGCTGCTGGCAGGCGACCGGGCAGGCGCCGGGCGCGAGCACGGCGCCGACGGCGGCGATCTTCGTCCCGTGGTGGGGGGAGCCCAGGGTGACGACCCGGCGGGCCTGCGTCGGATGCTGCCGGGCCCACAGCCGGGCCACCACGCCGCCGGCGCTGTAGCCCACGACGTCCACGACCGGCGATCCTGAGGCGGTCACGGCCGCCTCGAGAGCGGCGACCGACAGAGCCAGGTCGCCGGTGCCGTCGCCCGGCAGCGGCAGCACGGTGGCCGTGCGTCCTGCCGCGCGCAGCGCGGTAGCCAGGACCTCGAGCGCTCCGGTCGACCCGCCGTAGCCCGGCACCAGCAGGACCGGACCGGCCATCGACTGATCGGTGTCGGCCACGGCCGGGCCGTCGCCGCGGCCCAGCACCTGGCCGAGCACGGCGAAGACACTGACGAGGACGACGACCAGCGCGAGCGCCTGCAGCAGCAGGCGGCGGTTCGGGCTCACTCGCCGCAGCCCTCGCCTGCCTGCACGACGTCGACCGTGCCGGTGGGTGCGGACAGGGTCCCAAACAAGCCGCTGGACTGGTCGGTCAGTCGAAACGCCGGGCCGAGCGGCTCCTCGGCGGGCAGCAGCTCGAGGGCCTCACCGGCGTCCGCCTGCAGCTCGGCGACGGTGGTGCCGGGACCGAAGTCGAAGGTCGCGGCATCGCCGATCAGCGCGCTGGCCCGGGGCGCCTGCGTCGCGTCACCCTCCAGCCCGGTGAGCGTGTAGGCGTAGAAGGTCATCTGCGTGGCGCCCTCCAGGGTGCCGAACAGCAGCTGCAGGGCGCCGCCGGCGTACTCCAGGACGCGCAGGTCCTTGCCGGGACAGGTGCCGTACGCCCCGAGGGTCTCGATGGTGCCGGTGTCCTTGCTCGGCTCACCGAGGAAGCGGAGCAGCTGCGGCTGGGCGTCTTCGAGGGTGTCGCCGAAGACCACGACCCGGCTCGGCAGGTCGATGCCGTCGCCGATCAGGCGCACGGCCAGGTCGGGGGAGGGCCGCGGGACGGTCAACGAGGACTCCAGGCCCGAGACCTGCGGAGCGGGCTGGGCCGTCGGCTGGCCCGTGCCGCAGCCGGCCAGGGCGAGCGCGAGGACGGCCAGCAGGGCGGGGCGCATGCTCCACGGTAACCGGCGGGGCCCGCCCACCTGCGTGACAGCATGGAGACACCCCGGCGCGTCCGCCGGGGCGTCGTCGAGCAGCTCGGAGCACCCGTGGACGCCAGCACCGTCGTACCCCTGCCGGTCAACGAGCCGGTCCGCTCCTACGCCCCGGGAAGTCTCGAGCGGGCCGGGATGGAGAGTCGCCTCAAGGACCTTGCGGCGTCGCCGGTCGAGCTGACGATGACGATCGACGGCAGGCAGCGGCCCGGCTCCGGCGCAGCCATCGACGTCGTGCAGCCGCACCGGCACGCGCACGTGCTCGGCACCACGCATGACGCCTCCAACACCGACGTGCAGGCCGCCGTCGACGGTGCGCTGGCGGCGGCCCCGGCCTGGCGGGAGCTGTCGTTCGACGACCGCGCCGCCGTCCTGCTGCGCGCCGCGGACCTGCTCGCCGGACCCTGGCGCGACACGCTCAACGCCGCCACCATGCTGGGGCAGAGCAAGACCGTCTTCCAGGCCGAGATCGACGCAGCCTGCGAGCTCATCGACTTCCTGCGCTTCAACGTCGCCTTCGGCCGGCAGGTGCTGAGCGAGCAGCCGGTGTCCTCGCCCGGGGTGTGGAACCGGCTGGACCACCGCCCGCTAGAAGGCTTCGTGCTCGCCATCACGCCGTTCAACTTCACCGCCATCGCCGGCAACCTGCCGCTTGCACCGGCGCTCATGGGCAACACGGTCGTGTGGAAGCCCTCGCCCACCCAGCAGTTCGCGGCGCACTTCACGATGCGGCTGCTGGAGGCCGCGGGCCTGCCGCCCGGTGTCATCAACATGGTCACCGGCAACGGCGGGGCGGTCTCCGACGTTGCCGTGCCGCACCCCGAGCTGGCCGGGATCCACTTCACCGGCTCCACCGCGACCTTCCACCACCTGTGGCAGGCGGTCGCCCGCGGGCTGCCGTCCTATCGCAGCTATCCGCGGCTGGTCGGGGAGACCGGAGGCAAGGACTTCATCCTCGCCCATCATTCCGCTGATCCCGCGGCTGTCGAGATCGCCATGGTCCGGGGCGCTTTCGAGTACCAGGGCCAGAAGTGCTCCGCGGCGTCCAGGGCGTACGTCCCGCGGTCGATGTGGGACGGCGGGCTGCGGGACTCCCTGGCCGATCGGGTCAGCTCGCTCACCTACGGCGACGTGACCGACCTGTCGAACTTCGGTGGCGCGGTCATCGACCGGCGGGCCTTCGACCGGCTCGCTGCCGTCGTCCGCGGTGCGGCGGACGATCCCGGTCTCGAGGTGCTGGCCGGCGGCAAGGCCGACGACAGCGAGGGGTTCTTCGTCGACCCGACCGTGCTGGTCGGCCAGGACCCCACGCACGAGGTGTTCACCCGGGAGTACTTCGGCCCGGTACTCGCGGTGCACGTCTACGACGACTGGGCGTCCACGCTGGAGCTCGTGGACCGCTCCACGCCGTACGCCCTGACCGGAGCGGTGCTGGCGGATGACGCCTACGCCATCGCCGAGGCCAGCCGGGCGCTGCGCTTCGCGGCCGGCAACTTCTACGTCAACGACAAGCCGACCGGGGCTGTCGTCGGGCAGCAGCCCTTCGGCGGTGCCCGCCAGAGCGGCACCAACGACAAGGCGGGCTCGGTGCTCAACCTGCTGCGCTGGACCTCGCCCCGCACGATCAAGACGACCTCGGTGCCGCCGACCGCGACGCACACCTACCCGCACATGGGCGGCGACGCGTGACCGGGCCGCTGGACCCGCGCTCCGACCCGGACCGCTACGACCCCGACCGCGAGCCGCAGCCCGAACTGCCGCCGGAGCTGCCGCGCGGTCTGGATCCGCGCCGCGACCCGGACCGGTTCGACGGCAGCCAGAACCTCACCGACCTGGTCGGCAAGGACGGCGCCTTCGAGGACGAGCGTGACAACTACCAGTGGGCGCTGGGTTTGCTCGCCGTCCTGGTCTTCCTGGCGGCGGTGGCGTTCCTGTTCAACAACGTGCTGTCGCCAGGTTAGCGGCCGGTCTGCTCCTTGAGCTCCTCGATCTTGACCGACGCGTCGGCCTTGGTCAGGTCCTCGGTGTCGACCTGCTCGCCGGCCTGCTGGGCAAGCGTCGACAGATAGCTCTGCTGCGGACCGGTCACCGGCTCGTCACCGGTCACCCAGTCCGACGGGTCCTTCTCAGGGTTGCTGTTCACGGCTGCCTGGTCCACCACGGTGATCTCCCTTGTCTGGGGTCGAACGTCTGTTCTAGGCGCCTGCCCCGCTCCAACGGCCCTCACACCCGGCCCTTCAAGGTCTGAGGGTGGCCGGCGTGGCGCAGCCCCTCGTGAGGCGTGCGCCCGGCTCGTCAGGGGTGGGCGAGCTGCAGCGGGGTGAGGCGGCCGTTGCGCACAAGCAGCGCACGACCGGGATGCAGCTCGCCGGCGGCAGAGCGCGGCAGCCGACGGTCGAACAGCTGCCCGTCGGCGACGCTCTGAGGACTGAGCAGCAGTCCGCAGCCGCTGCGCCGCAGCTCGACGACTGCCCCACGGAAACCTGCGGCCAGCGCGGACGTGCGCCCGGCGGCGACCACGACAGTCCCGCGGTCGCGGGCGTGACGCACCACGTCCTCGAGCAGCGGCCCGAGCGGTCCATCGACGAGCAGCTCGGCGTCATCGAGCAGCAGCACGACGCGTCCGTCCCCGAGCCGGGCGCGCACGGTGGCGGCGTCGTCACCGGTGAGGCAGCCCGGCAGCGTGTGCAGGGGAGAGGGTCGTGGCGCGACCGCGACGACAGGCAGGTCGGGCAAGCCGGCGGCGACCGTCAGCAGCGCCGTGCTGCGTCCCGATCCGGCGGGACCGCCTATCAGCAGCCCGGTCTCGAGGTCGCCCTGTGTGAGAGTCACCGGGTGGAGCTCGTCACCTCCGACACCCAGGATCACGCCGCACCCTGCAAGCGAGGCGAGCTCGACGCGGTGCGGACGGGGCTCGAGCCGGTGCGGTGGAAGCGATGGCGTCGGAGCCCGGGCGCCCATCGCCTGCAGGGCAGCGGCCTGGCCCGCTCCTGACGGGTCGCCCGGCAACAGCGCCACCTGCGCCACCAGCGGCTCGCCGCCGCACAGCCACCCACGCCCCGTCGGCAGGGTCCACGTCACCAGTCGGGACGGGAGTCCGGCCGCGGCGTAGTCCCCCGGATCGGCCATCCTCAGCACGAGGCGCTGGTCGATGAGCGAGGCCGTACGCCCGACCAGACCGCGTCGGTCAGCGGTCAGCACGACGTGCAGGCCGGCCCCCGGTCCCTCCCGCAGGAGCCGGTGCACCTGGTCGAGCACGTGCCCCGCCTCGACGTCCGGGAACGCCGCAACCAGCGTCTCCCAGCGGTCGATGAGCAGCAGCAGGTGGGGGAGCGGTGCGGCTGAGTCGGCCCGCTGCTCAGCGAGACTGGCGTAGCCGGCGCAGGCGAGCAGAGCTTGGCGTTCGGCGGTCTGCTCGACCAGCCAGGCCAGCAGCCGTTCGAGCCGGGCCGGCTGGTCCAGTCCGACGACGGCGCCGGTGTGGGGCAGCGCCGACAGCGGAGCCAGACCGCCGGCGCCGGCGTCGACGGCGTAGAGGTGGACGTCGTCGGCGCAGGCCTGGCGGGCCAGCGCCCCGGCGATCGCACGCAGGACGGTCGTACGCCCGGACCGCGCAGCGCCCAGGACGAGCAGGTGGGTGCAGGTCTCGAGGTCCAGGCGCAGCGGCCGGCGGGCCTGCTGGGTGGGGACGTCGAGCAGGCCGTACGCCAGGGCCAGGCCGGTCGTGGGCAGGTCGCCGGTCTCGATCAGGGTGGGGAGCGGCGCGAGCCATGGCGAGCGGCTGGCGGGCAGGGCCAGTCGCACCGCGGCGTCGCGGCAGGCGGCGACCAGCAGCGCGAGATCGGTGGTGTCGTCCCGCTCGTTGTCTGCGGTGCCCCGGGCTACCGGGTCGCCGAGCTCGCCGACCGGCTGGAGCGTGACCCGAGGGCCGGTGGACGTCGTCGCAGGCCGCCGTCCGCCCACCCGCGCGGCCTGGAACGCCGTCAGGTCGGTGTGTCCGGTGCGCACCCAGCCGCGGCCCGGGGTGGTCCGGCTGATGGTGGCGGCGACCGGTGAGTCGAGCACGTCACGCGACTCGCTGTCGCGGGTGACCGCCAAGCACAGCCGCAGGTTGGTGTTGGCACGGATGTCGGCCGACACCACGCCCTCAGGTCGCTGGGTGGCCAGCACGAGATGCACGCCGAGCGAGCGGCCGCGCATCGCGATGCCGACCAGCCCTCTGACGAAGTCGGGGAGCTCCTCCGCCAATGAGGCGAATTCGTCCACGACCAGGACCAGTCGCGGCAGCACCTGACCTGGGCCGACGAGGCGCCGGTGCTCCTCGACGTCCTTGGCACCGACGGCCTTCAGAACGCCCTCTCGACGGGTCAGCTCGGCGGTCAGCGACGCCAGCGCCCGCTCGACCAGCGCGCCGTCGAGATCGGTGACCATCCCGACGACGTGGGGCAGGTGCTCGCACGGCCCGAACGCCGCCCCACCCTTGTAGTCGACCAGCACGAACGTCAGCTCATCGGGCCGGTTGGCCAGGGCCAGGGAGGCGATGAGGGTCTGCAGCAGCTCGCTCTTGCCGGACCCGGTGGTCCCTGCGACGAGCGCGTGCGGACCGTCGCGCACGAGGTCCACCACCAGCGGCCCGTCGAACGCGCGGCCGAGCACGGCAGCGGTCGACCGGCCGGACGCTGCCCATGCCTGCAGCACGTCCGCCGCGTCGTCGTCCCCGCCGAGCGTCAGCCCCGCGACCTCGGTCCACCGGACCGACGTCGGCAAGGCCCGGCTCGCGTCGCGGTCGGGGGTGTCGTCGCGCAGCGCAGCCAGGGCGCGCGCCGCGTCCTCGGCCTGAACCGCGTCGAGCAGGTCGGCCGTTGCTGAGAACGGCGTACGGCCGGCAGAGCTCAGCTCCACCTGCCCTGCGGCGTCCAGCACGGCGGTGCCACGGCACTCCACGGGCAGCAGCAGCGGATCGGACTCGACGCACAGGCTGTAGATGCCGCGTGCGGGTCCGTCGGTGAGAAGCGCTGTCAGTCCGGGAACCTCCCGAAGCGCCCGGGCCCCATCGACCACCAGCAGCACCGGTTGGCCGTCGTCGCGGCGGATGAACAGCTCGGCCACCCGCGCCGCGATCTGGGTCCGGTCCAGGCCGATCAGCACGGTGCAGTCCTGACCGGCCTGAGGGGCGAGATGGGGGAGCCACCGGGTCCAGGCCCAGGCGTCGGTCGCGGTGGGGCCGGCCAGGACCACCACCGTCAGCTCGCCCGGGCCGGTGCGCACCGAGGCCTGGACGACCAGAGCTCGCGTCAGGGCCCTTGCCCGAGGACCCGCAACCCCCAGCACGCCTACCTCGTCGAGGTGGACGACAACGGGGACGTCACGGGCCGTGGTCCGCAGTCCGGAGCGCTCACCTCGCACGTCGACCTGCGCCGGCAGATCGCTCAGCCCGAGCCGGACCGCAAGGCCGGCTCCCTCCCAGAGCCGCGGCCCCGGGCCAGCCGCTGTCGCCAGCACCTCGGCCAGATCGGGGTGGTCGCGCCGGCGCGCGAGCTCGTCGGCGCGGACGGCGTCGGCGAGCACCTGCTCGCACAGTCGTCGCTGGTCCTGCCATCTGCGGCGTTCGCCTCGTTCGCGGCGAAGCGCCGTGCGCCGCTCGGTCCAGAACGCCCCGACCACCAGCACCGGCGAGAGCATGGTGAGCAGCAGAAAGGTGGTGTTGCCCGTCGCCCGCCACATCACCAGGCCCAGCACCACGGGCGCCAGCACAGCGAGCACCGGTAAGGTCCGGCGCTCGCTCTCGACGGGCTCGGCCGGCACGACCACGTGGACGATCGGCCGCTCCGGCTCGGGTCGTGGCGGCCGGTTGACCGCGAGACGTCCATCGCCCGTCGGCCGGACCGGCAGTCGCTGTGCGGCAGGCACGACGGCCAGCCGGGACCCACCGATCTGCAGCACCGCACCGACCGGCAACGAGGCCCCGTCGACGCCAACCGGCAGGCCGTCGACGGCCAGGCCATTGGCTGAGCCCTGGTCGTGCACCGTCACGCCTGCGCCGAGCTCGATGCGGCAGTGCTGCCGGCTGACGAGCGGATCGTCGAGGCGCAGGCCGCACCCCTCTGCCCGCCCGACGGTGACCCCGACCCCGAGCGGCCGGCTGAGTCCGGCGCTCGGTCCGCCGATCACCCGCACCTGAAGTCCGACCGGCAACGCGCCGACCAGGGCGGCGTCCAGCTGCAGGACGGCTCCCTGGACCAGCGGCGGCGCGCCCAGCAGCGCCTGCCCGGGCACGGCGACGCCACCGACGCTGAGCCGACCGGTCGTGCCGACCGGGCAGACACGAGCGAGCACCTCGGCCTGCACGTCGGCCAGGCACGCGCCGTCCCGCACCCGCACCAGCACGTCGGCGCGCGCTCCAGTGGACGGCACGTGCACCCCGAGGCGCAGCTCCACGCCGGTCCCCTCCCTGTCGGGTGGGCTCGGTCTACCAGCGCAACCCGACAGTCACCGCAGGTTGTCCACAGGTGACGCCGTTGTCCACAAAGCGGGCTCAGTGGTCGGTGCGGGCCCCGATCCAGGCGTCGATCGTGGCCCACTGCTCGTACAGCCAGCTGATCTGGGCCTCGGACTCGCGGGGCACGTCGCCGGCGGCCACGACGTCCCAGCGCAGGTGCAGCAGCTGGTCCATCGGCAGCTCCCGCCACACCGCTGCTGGGCTGTCGAGGTGCTCCAGGCCGGTGTGTGCGACGAAGACGACGTCGGCGTACGGCGCCCCTGCGAGCGCCGCCTGCACTCCCCCCGGGCGTGGCGGCAGGACGTACGCCATCGCCTCCGCCCGCTCGGCCTGCGTCCGGTGGCCCAGCGACCGGAGTGCGGCGATCGCCCGGGTCCGGCGGGCAGTCGTGAAGTTACCGCCCTCGGGGAAGATGAGCAGCGCGTCCTCCTCGCCCATCCCGGCGGCCAACCGGCCGATCGCCGCAGCGACGTCCTGTCCCGGACCGGGCCGCGACGGCACCCACGCGACCGGCAACCGGTGCAGCAGGACGTCCACCAGCGGGTCGAGCTGCAGGGTGTCGCGCAGCACGATTCGCGGTCGGCGCAGGTGGTCGCGGTTCATGAGGGTGCGCACCAGCAGGAACGAGTCTCCCGGCCCCGCATGCCGACTCAGCACGATCATCGCGTTGGTGCTGCCCGGGATGCCGTCGTCGAGCGGCGACCAGCCTTCGTCGTCGGTCTCGACGTCGACCCGGAAGATGGCCCTGGCAGCCTTGTCGACGACGGCGAGCAGCACGCGGAGCAGCCGGTAGTGGGCGTCGACGAAAGCCCTCGTCCGCAGTCGCCAGCCGAAGCCGCTTGCGACCCAGAGAAGGAGAGCGGCTGCCAGGCCGACAACCTCGAGGGACAGATAGAGCAGGAAGAACGCGAGCAGCCGCAGTGGACGCCACCGGCCCGGCACCACCAAGGACAGCACCGCCGCAGCGGGCACCAGCAGCGGCAGAGCCGTCACGGCAAGCACGAGCCCCGCGACCAGCAGCAGGGACAGCGGTCGCCGGACCCACCACGGTGGAACCCTCACCCGCAGCCCGTCACAGGTCTGCCAGATAGCGTCGCGTCGCCTCGTAGGCCACGTCGACGCGACGCGTCGTACGCCGGGAATCTCTGTAGCGCAGCTGGTCTCGGCCGCTGGTCTGCTCGCCGCTCGGCAGGACGTGCACGGTCACACCGCTGGGAAGGTGAGCCATGTCGGCGGCGAAACGGTGTCGACGGGCGATCTCGAACGTCACCGTCGCCACCTCCCAGGGCAGCCGCGGCGGGGTCAGTGGCGTCTCGATCCGGCCGACCTGAAGCACCCAGACGGTCGAGACGCCGAGCTCGACGGCCCGGCTGACCGGGATGCTGTTGACCAGCCCGCCATCGACGTAGTGCTCGCCGCCGATCTCGACCGGCGCCAGGAGACCGGGGACGGCGCAGGAGGCCAGCACCGCCCGGTGCAGCGGACCGCTGTCGAACCAGTGCTCGGCGGCCCGCTCGATGCTCGCTGCCACGCACTGGAACGGCACCTCGAGCTCCTCGATCGAGGCGTACGGCAGGTGCTGCTCCAGCAGTGCGCGCAGCGGCCCGCGCGGGTGCAGGTGGGTCCGGGTGCGCACCGCCGTGCCGACCCGGTGGGCCAGCGATCCGGCGAAGACCTGCGCCGACAGCTGGCGCCACAGCTCGGCCAGTCGAAGGGTCGCCTCGACCGTCGGGTCCGCGGCCACAAAGGCCCCGTTCAGCGCCCCGACTGAGGTGCCGACCACCAGATCGGGGCGTACGCCCGCCTCGAGCAGGGCCCGCAGCATCCCGACCTCGTTGGCCCCGAGCACCCCACCGCCGCCGAGGACGAAGGCGTTCTGCGGGGGCACCGGGCGATGGTCGCAGACAGGGCATTCTCGGGGGGTCGAGAGGGGGCAGGGTGCGAGATCTTGTCGCTCTACGTCGAGCTGTAGCGCTCAGCCGCCCGAGCGCACTGGGTGGTTGGCGAGCCGGTTGCATCGGGGGCGCCCGGGCCCGGCAGGAGGTCGTCGAGCTCGAACACCCGCAACCGCGACAGCACCGGGGGTTGCGCCCCCGTCAGCAGCAGGCGCCCTCCGCTGGCCGCGAGGAAAGCGGCAGCGCCGTACAGCGTGCGCAGCGCGGGGAGTTCCAGGTCGGGCTGGGTCTCGGCGTGGACCACGATGTCGGAGACGCCGCTGGCGAGGCACCGCGCCAGCTGCTGGCGCAACCCGGCCAGGCCCTCGTCGTCGAACCGACCGCGCAGATGCAGATGGACGCTGGCATCGACGGGAGTGACCATCAGGGGAGTCCTTTCTTCGAAAGCGATTATTACCCCGATGACCTAAGTCACAATCGCAGCCTCGCTGGCAGCGACGTGGCCCGGGCGGGTTGGACGTCGTGGCTCCCCGGTGATCCTCTCGCTGCGCAGTGGCAGGAGATCCTGGCGCCACGACGAAGCCATGCGGATGCTGTTGCGTCGCTGCGCCGTCGTCCTGCTCGCTCTCGTCGCCTCGGTCGTCCCGGTGGCCGGTGCGCACGCCGCGGCCGGCGACCCCGGGCCGGCGACCGAGTTCATGGCGGGCTTGTCCGAAAGGAGCGGGCCGTACGGCATCACGACGGGCGCCGACGGCAACCTCTGGTTCGCGGAGATGACGGGCAACCGCATCGGCCGCATCACCCCGCAAGGGGTCATCACCGAATTCAGTGACGGCATCACCCCCGGCAGCTCGCCCGGTTTCGACATCACGCTCGGGCCGGACGGGAACGTCTGGTTCACGGAGTTCAGCGGGAGCAGGGTCGGGCGCATCACCCCAGCCGGCGTCGTCACCGAGTTCGGCGAGGGCATCCCGCCCGGCGCCAACCCGTCGGGGATCGTCACAGGTGCCGACGGCGCGCTGTGGTTCACCTTGACGCAGCTGGACAGGATCGGTCGGATCACGACCAGCGGGGTCGTCACGACGTACGGCGGGCTTACCCCCGGCTCCGGGCCGGCACTGATGACGCTCGGCGCTGACGGCAACGTCTGGTTCAGCGAGTTCACCGGCTCGGGCATCGGTCGCGTCACCCCGGCGGGCGACGTGACGGAGTTCCACGACGGCATCACCCCCGCGAGCCTGCCGGCGTTCCTCACCACCGGCGCCGACGGGAACGTCTGGTTCACGGAGGAGACCGCGGGCCAGATCGGACGCATCACTCCGGAGGGCGTCGTGACCGAGTTCGTCGTGCCCGGCGACGGGACCGACCCGGATGGGATCACCCGCGGACCGGACGGGAACGTGTGGTTCGCCGTCCGTGGCACCGACCGGATCGGGCGCATCACCCCGGCGGGTGTCGTGACGACCTTCGGCGACGGCATCACCGAGGGCGCGCGGCCGACGGGCATTACGACGGGTCCTGACGGTGCGCTGTGGTTCACCGAGAACGGCGGCAACCGCATCGGCCGACTCGGCTTCCCGGCGACAGCCCGGCCTGCGCCTGTACCGGGGGGCAGCGTGGCGGCGGGTCCCGCCCCGGCTGCCGCTCCTGCACGGGACGCGGTTGAAAGCCCCGGACCGGCTCTCGCCGCCACAGGGCCTGGCTCCAGGCTGCCGTTGGGCGCTCTGCTGGCGCTTGCCCTCGGCTGGGCTGCACGGCGGCAGCGCCGTACAAAGGCGCCGCGGTAGCGATTCCCACACGAGCGCAGCGGTTCAAGCGCCGGTAAGCAGTCGAGGGAGTCGTGGCAGGCGGCCGCGGGGCTTTCGACACGTTGATCTCGGCGAGCTCATCGCGCAGCTCGGTGGGCGCCCTCCCCATCCGTGGGCAGGCCGACAGGCCAGACAGCACGCACCATCACGGCCACGAGCAGGACCAGCGCCGTACCGGCCGCCGCATCGACGTACCAGTGATTGCCGGTCACCAGCACCGCCGCCAGCGTCAGCACCGGGTGCAGCACGCCGAGCATCCGCACCCAGCGGCGGCTCGAGGTCCACAGCACCAGGGCCACCCAGGTGGCCCAGGCCAGGTGCAGGCTCGGCAGCGCCGCCAGCGGATCGCTGATGCGCTCCAGCACCCCGTGGTCGTAGCTGAGCATCCCGCCGTAGATGGCAAGCGTGTCGACGGTCGCGAGCCCGTCGGGCATCAGCCGTGGCGGCGCCACCGGGTAGAGAGCGAACACCGCCACACCCAGGAAGGTCGACGCGGCCAGCACCGCCGCCAGGCGGTCGAACAGCCGCCCGCGCCGCACCGCCAGCCAGCCGGCGACGGCCGTCGTGAGCAGGAAGTGGGCGCTGCCGTAGTAGGCACCGGCCGCACGCACCAGTAGCCGATGGTCCAGCAGCTGCCGTTGCAGCACGTGCTCAGGCGGCAGGAACGACGTGAGGCCGGCAACGTCCTGCGCGTGAGCGACGGCGACCTGATAGGACTGCGGCGAGGCGCCCTGGCCGTGACGTCCGCGGGCGTAGGCGTAGAGCAGGTAGAGCCCGACGAGCACCGCGACCCGGAGCGCGTGCCGGGCGACCCGGCGGGCGCCGGGGATGCGTGCGCCACGCGGGTCGGACTGAGGCGGAGTCGGCCCGGGCGCGCCCGTGCTCGTACCAGGCTCGTCCACGACAGCGCTCCGCGCCACAGCTATGGACACGTCCTGTTCACGCCGACAGGGTGCCATGTCGCCGCACGTTCACCCGGCATGCGGACAAACGTCTACGCTGGTAGCCGGGCGGTGAGGGCCAGCGCCTGCGAGCCAGACGACTTGCACGTGGGACGCATCCTGCCGGGGGCCGCGGCTGCCGTCGCGCTCGAGGCCCCTGGCCAGACGGCCGCGGATACCCTGCCTTGGGCCCGCCGCGACGCCGGCCGGCTGCGCGGTCGACGTGGACCAGATCCGGCCCTTCACAAGCGGCTGCCCGGGTGGTGGGCAGTCACGAGGGGAGACCCATGCGCTCGGCCGGGCGCCTGCGACGATGGACGACGTGCGCCAGCCCGAGACCGTCGTCCTGATCTGTCGCGGTTGCTGTTGCGGCACCGACGCCAAGCACCCGCGTACCGACCACCTTGCCCAGGAGACGGCGCTCGAGAAGGCCGCCGCCGAGAACGGGTCGGCCGAGGTGCGGGTCGTCGACTGCCTTGACGAGTGCGACCGCAGCAACGTGGCGGTCCTGCGCAAGCCGCACGCCAAGGGCAAGGACCGTGACACGTGGCTGGGCGGGCTGCTGACGGAGCGGGCAACGGACGAGCTCGCCCAGTGGCTGGCCGAGGGCGGGCAGGGACCGCTGCCGCCGGCGGTCGCGGGGCTGCGCTTCCGGCATGTCCCGCCGCGCAAGAAGCGCTAGCTGCGCGATGGCCCGGGTGACAGCAGGCGCAGGCGTGCCGTCATGTCTTCGGCGACGCGCACTGCTCCGAGCGTCAGCTGCCCGGCGTCCGGGATGGGCAGGCGGGACCCACCGCCGAGCCAGAGCAGTGAGGGCGTGCCGGGGAGATCGCGGGCGACCAGGCATGGTCCTGGGAGGCGTACGCACCCCTGCCCAGCTGCAGCTCAGCAGGCCGTTGTCGGTCGGGGCTCCTGACGAACCCCTTGTTGGTCGTCGACGACGTCCGCGGGTGCGCCGACCACTGCGGATTGTGACGCTGGCGTTTATCTGCGCTCGTCGCGATGGAGCGTGCTGTACGGCTGACCGACCTCTCTCCCGCTACGCCGTGCTGCTGCTCGATCGACGGGGGGCTTGGCCGGTCCGGCCGACGGGCGGGCGTCTCACTCCGCGCAACGCACGCAGCTCGTTGACGCGGGCCTGGCCTCCAGGCGGTCGGTGCCGATGTCACTGCCACACATCTCGCAGGTCCCGTAGACACCGGCAGCAAGCGCGGCCCTGGCCTTGCCGATCTGCAGCAGTTCGCGCTGCAGGCCGGTGTGCGCCGCGACATCGGTCAGCCGCTCGACCGCGATGTTCGTGCCATCGCCAACCCGCTTGCCGAATCCGATCCCGCTGGCAGTTGTCCGCTTGGATGCCGCCTCGATGAGGGCGAGCTGCGCGTGCAGCTGCGCCTCACGTGTTGCAAGCGTTTGCGAGGCGACGGTGGAGTCCATGCCGACACCCATCCCCAGCCGCGGAAGCTCTCAGACGCCGGTCGGCCACCGCGTCGAGTCGTGCTGTCGCCGGCCGCGGAGAGTTTCCAGTCGGCCTGGCTGGCGGCGGTGACGCTGGGGCGCTGTCCCCGGGCCGCGACCGACGGCGAGCCGGCCTGCTTGTCCCGCGGTTGGAGGGGTAGCCAAGGTCCGACCCCCCCCACCGAGAGGCACACCGTGACGGACCGCATTGCCGACATCTGGGGCGCGCGCCCCCCCCACGCCCGTGGCACCGTCTGGCCGGCCCGGGTCGACCTGCACCTGGACGTGGGCCTGGCCGAGGCCGATGTCGACCGCTGGGTGCAGAGCGCCTGCGTGCTGTGCAGCAATGGCTGCGCCTGCGACATCGCGGTCAAGGTCGGGAAGATGGTGGGCGTCCGCGGTCGGGCCGGTGACGTCGTCAACCACGGGCGGCTGGGGCCGAAGGGCCTGTACGGCAGCACCCCCTGGGCCACCAGCCCGGCCCGGCTCACCCGGCCCCTGGTGCGGGAGGGCGGCCGCCTGCTCGAGACGCCCTGGCAGACCGCGATGGGCCGCATCGTGGCGAAGAGCACGGACGTGCTGGACCGCAAGGGCCCGCTGGGCCTGGGCTTCTACACGACCGGGCAGCTGTTCATCGAGG
>JBBPYI010000169.1:0-2575 GCA_038200075.1 Mycobacteriales bacterium | reverse complement strand
CTGACCGGACCATCGGCAGGTTTGCGGGCGGGTCTGAAGCCCTCGGAGCCGGCTACTCGGCCGCGGGAGCGCCCTCGCCCGTGTCGCCGGCGCCCCGGCCACGACCGCGACCACCACGCCGGCGGCGCGGCCGCTCCGACGCCCCACCCTCGCCGGCAGCAGGCGCCACCTCGACCGGGCCGGTGTCGCCCTCGGCCGCCGCTCCGCCGCCACGCGTACGCCGGCGGGTCGAGCTCGTCCGCTTCGGCAGCACCGGCGCGTCGTCGGCGGCGTCGGGAGCAGGTCCGGAGTCACGCCCCCCGGAGTCGCGCCCACCGGAGGACCGCCCGCCGGCAGAGCGCCCACCCGCAGGCGGACGCTGGCGCCGACCGGTCTCGCCCAGGTCCTCGACGGCCTCGGCGTCCAGCCCCTGCCGGACCCGCGCCGAACGCGGCAGCGTGCCCTTGGTGCCGACCGGGATGTTCTGGTCGCTGAACAGGTGCGGCGAGCTGCTGTAGGTCTCGACCGGCTCGGGGAAGGTCAGGTCCAGCGCCTTGTTGATCAGCCCCCACTTCGGGCTGTCGTCCCAGTCGACGAAGGTGACGGCGACGCCGTTGGCGCCGGCCCGGCCGGTGCGGCCGATGCGGTGCAGGAAGACCTTCTCGTCCTCCGGGCACTGGTAGTTCACGACATGGGTCACGTCGGCGACGTCGATGCCGCGGGCGGCGACGTCGGTGGCGACCAGCACGTCGATCTTGCCGGACCGGAAGGCCCGCAGCGCCTGCTCGCGCGCGCCCTGGCCGAGGTCGCCGTGCACGGCGGCGGCCGCGAAGCCGCGGTCGACCATGTCGGCGGCGACCTTGTCGCAGGTCCGCTTGGTACGGCAGAACACCATCGTCAGCCCGCGCCCGTCGGCCTGCAGGATTCGGGCGAGCACCTCGCCCTTGTCCATCGAGTGCGCCCGGTAGACGAAGATCTTGGTGTTGGGGACGGTCCGGTTCTCATCCGGCTCCTCGGCGCGGATGTGCGTCGGCTGCTTCATGAAGCGCCGGGCCATCGCCACGACCGGGCCGGGCATGGTGGCCGAGAACAGCATCGTCTGCCGCTCGCCGGTGATCTGCTCCAGGATGCGCTCGACATCGGGCAGGAAGCCCAGGTCGAGCATCTCGTCGGCCTCGTCGAGCACCAGCACCTTCACCGCCGACAGGTCCAGGTGCCCCTGCCGGGCAAGGTCCAGCAGGCGCCCAGGCGTACCGACGACGACGTCGACGCCCTTGCGCAGCGTCTCGACCTGCGGCTCGAAGGCCCGGCCGCCGTAGATCGTGACGACCCGGATGCCACGCACGCTGCCGGCGTTCTCGAGGTCCTTGGCGACCTGGACGGCCAGCTCGCGGGTCGGCACGACAGCCAGCGCCTGCGGCATCCCGTCGGCGCCCTCGGCCTTGCTCTTGACCCGTTGCAGCAGCGGGACACCGAAGCCGAGCGTCTTGCCGGTGCCGGTGCGGGCCTGGCCGATCAGGTCGTGACCGGCGAGCGCGATCGGCAGGGTCATCGTCTGGATCGCGAAGGGCGTGGTGATGCCCATCTTCTCCAGCGCCTCGACGGTCTCGGGCAGCGCGCCCAGGGCAGCGAAGCCGTTCTCTGTGGTGGTCATCGTCGGGTGCCTCTCATGCGGTCGCGCCGACCGACGACAGGAGCGGGCTCGCAGCGGTCGGCCTCGCACGAGCAGCGGCAGGCCGTCCGGCGCGCCGCGGATACAGCGGCCAACGCACAGGGTCAGGAGTGGCGAGCGCCGCTCCGTCACCCGGGAGCCTAGCCGCCACGGGGCGTACGGCAGGATCGCGGTCATGACCGCCCGCCTGGACCCTGCCACCGTCGACCTGCTGGGCGTGCTGGCGTACGGCGAGCTGACCGCGTTCGAGCGGCTCGCGACCGACGCCCGGCTAGCGCCCACGATCAGCGACAAGCACGCGCTGGCGAGCATGGCGGTCGCCGAGTTCGAGCACTACCGACGGCTGGTGGAGCACCTGCGGCAGGAGGGGGTGGACCCCGAGCAGGCCATGGCGCCGTTCGTCGGGCCGCTGGACTCCTTCCACGACTCGACCCCGCCCAACGACTGGCTCGAGAGCATCGTCAAGGCCTATCTCGGTGACGGCCTGGCGACCGACTTCTACCGCGAGGTGGCGGCTTTCGTGCAGGACGAGGCGACCCGCGCGCTGATCCTGGAGGTGCTGGCCGACACCGGCCAGGCGTCGTTCGCCGTCGCCACGGTCACCTCTGCCATCGCCAGCGACCCGAAGGTCGGCGGACGGCTGGCGCTCTGGGGTCGTCGGCTGGTCGGCGAGGCCCTCATCCAGGCCCAGCGGGTCGCAGTCGAGCGCGACGCCCTCACCGAGCTGCTGGTCGGCGGGAGCCTGGACCTGGCCGGCATCGGCCGGCTGCTCAACCGGCTCACCGACAACCACACCGCCCGGATGCAGGCGCTCGGGCTGCAGGCGTAGGCAGGGCTGAGCCGGCTGCGACAACGCTCGAGGCCGGCACCCCCGCGGGGGTGCCGGCCTCGAGCGTTGTCGCAGCCGGCTCAGCCCTGCCTACG
>JBBPYI010000168.1:0-10884 GCA_038200075.1 Mycobacteriales bacterium | reverse complement strand
TCCTGTGCGGGGTGCGACCCCAGGATGTCGTGAACACCTGGGGCGTCGACGAGCTGCTCAGCTGGACGGCTCAGCACGACGCTGCGCCGGCACCAGCAGGCTGATCGGCGACGTCAGCAAGGCGGCGTCGGCGTCCGACAGCGCGTCGGCCACCAGCAGGGCGCAGGCGGCATCCAGGCACAGCGCGAGGACCCGCTCCACCTCCCTGGCGTCCTGGGGCGCTCGGCAGCTGGGGCAGGCCTGGGACAGCCCCTGCGCCCCCGTGCGGCGCACCAGGGTCCACAGGCGCCGGCGTTGGGTGAGCACAGCGGCGTCGAAGGCCGAAGCCACCGCGGTGGCCCGGTCGGCCTCGGCCACGAAGGACTGGTTCAGCAGTTCGTCGAACACGCGCCGTCCGTCCGCGTCATGACAGCGCTGCGCCAGCTGCGCCACACCGGAGAGCAACGCCTTGACCTGCTCGGCGCTGGGTCCGAGATCCGGCTCGTCGACCGTGGCGACGGGGTAGACGAGCCGCCAGGGCCGTAGCAGCGCGTCGTGGTCGCGACGGGTGAGCACGGGCTGGGCGTACGCCGCAGCGATGGCGTCGCGGACCGCCTTGAGGGCGAGCCGGGTGATGTCGCGATCGACCGTGACGTAGGCGGCTGCCCCGAGAAGGTCGTCGGCGAACAGCGCGGTGACCGCCTCGAAGGCCGCCAGCGCATCCAGCACGAGCGGGCTGTCGGGGTGGAGCGCGTGGGACCGGGCCACCGCCAGCGCCGGGCTGTTGACCCACGCCTGGGCGAGCAACGGCAGTGCCGCGTCCTCGACGTGGGGCAGCTGCGCGAGCACACCCACGATCTCGGCCAGGTTGGGGTGCTCCTCCAGCCGTGCCACCACCGTTGTCTGCCTGCTCATGAGCACCCCTTCGCCGCGCGGATCGCAGTTAGGTCTGCGGCAGGTCGAAGGACGAACTGAAGGTTTCGGGGTCCTCTGGTGCCAGAACCGTCCAAAGGGGCTACTCGGCTAGGAGCGGTGCTGCTCCACATGGCCGCCCGACAACGCCGACCACAGGTCCTGCAGGTTGTCGTAGACCCGATCGGCCGGCAGCGCCCGCAGCGCGGTCATCACCTGGTCCGGGGCGTCGTGGCCCTGCGCTGACTGGACGATCTGCTGCGCTGTCGCCGGCCAGATCCGGTCGAGCACGCTGGCCAGCTCACTGCGCTGGGCGACATCCTCGGCGCTCATCCCGTCGGGGACGCCGCCGACCAGGGTGCCGTCGGGGACCAGGTCGACGTCGGGCTGGTCCTCACCTGAGGGCTCGGGGCTGTTCCAGTCCTCGCGGTTGTCGTGACCGGCTCGCACCAGCCCCTCGACCTCCGCCGACAGAGCGTCATCCACCCGGAACCCATGCTTGTCGCTTCCTCGCTGCATGGGCCCGGGCCTACCCGCTTGAACGTCGACCTACCCGCTGACCTCGCTGCTGCCCGCCTGCTCGTCCTTGTCGGCCGGCATCTGCTCGTCGGCCAGCCGGTAGCGCTCGACGGCCTTGCCCGGCACGTCGGCGGCGACGTCGCCCGTGCGGGCCAGGGCGCTCAGGACGGCGACGGTGATCGACTCCGGGTCGATGTGGAAGTGCCGGCGCAGCGCGGCCCGGGTGTCGGACCGGCCAAAGCCGTCGGTGCCCAGGCTGCTCCAGTCGCCCGGGACCCAGCGGCTGATCTGGTCGGGCACCGACCGCATCCAGTCGCTCACGGCGATCACCGGGCCCGTGGTGGCCATCAGGGCCTGCGTGACGTACGGCGTGCTCGAGCTGTCCGGGTCCAGCAGCCGCTGCTGCTCGCACTCGATGGCGTCGCGTCTGAGCTCGTTCCAGCTGGTGACGCTCCAGACGTCGGCGGCCACCCCCCAGTCCTGCTGCAGCAGCCGCTGGGCATCCAGGGCCAGACGCACCGTGACGCCGCTGGCCAGCACCTGGGCCCGTGCCCCGTCGCCGGCTGCGTCGGCCTGGGCGTAGCGGTACATGCCCTTGAGCACGCCTTCGCGCAGTCGTGGCAGGTCGGGCAGCACCGGCTGCGGATACGGCTCGTTGTAAACGGTCAGGTAGTAGAAGACGTCCTCTGCCGACGGCCCGTACATCCGCCGTAGACCGTCCTCCACGATGAAGGCGATTTCGAAGCCGAACGCCGGGTCGTACGCCACGCAGGCCGGGTTGGTCGAGGCCAGCAGCATGCTGTGACCGTCCTGGTGCTGCAGCCCCTCGCCGTTCAGGGTGGTCCGGCCGGCCGTCGCGCCGAGCAGGAAACCGCGGGCGAGCTGATCACCCATCGCCCACATCTGGTCACCGGTGCGCTGGAAGCCGAACATCGAGTAGAAGACGTAGACCGGGATCATCGCCTCGCCGTGCGTGGCGTAGGAGGAGCCGGCTGCGATCACCGAGCCCATCGAACCGGCCTCGGAGATCCCCTCGTGCAGGATCTGCCCCTGCAGGCTCTCCTTGTAGGACAGCAGCAGCTCGCGGTCGACCGCGTCGTAGGTCTGGCCGAAAGGCGAGTAGATCTTCGCGGTCGGGAACATCGCGTCGATTCCGAAAGTCCTTGCCTCATCGGGGATCACGGGCACGATGCGCTGCCCGATGCCCTTATCCTTCATGAGGTCCTTGAGCAGCCGGACGAAGGCCATTGTGGTCGCGACGGCCTGCTTGCCGGAGCCCCGCTTGAGCTCGTCGTAGACCTCCGGACCGGGCAGGGTGAGGGCGGGGGCGCGCACGACGCGACGCGGCACGGAGCCGCCGAGCTCGGCGCGCCGCTGCTTCATGTACTCGATCTCGGCGCTGTCCGGGCCGGGGTGGAAGTACGGCGGCAGTGCGCCCTCCAGCGCCTTGTCGCTGATGTCGATGCGCAGGCGGTCGCGCAGCTCCTTGAGCTCGTCCTTGGTGAGCTTCTTCATCTGGTGCGTGGCGTTGCGTCCCTCGAAGTCCTTGCCCAGGGTCCAGCCCTTGATGGTGTGGGCCAGGATCACCGTCGGCTGCCCGGTGTGCTTGGTGGCCGAGTGGAACGCGGCGTAGACCTTGCGGTAGTCGTGACCGCCTCGAGGCAGCCCGCGGATCTGCTCGTCGGTCAGGTGCGACACCATCTCGAGCAGGCGCGGGTCGGTGCCGAAGAAGTTCTCCCGGGTGTACGCGCCGCTCTCGACCGAGTAGGTCTGGAACTGCCCGTCGGGGGTGGTGTTCATGGCGTTGACCAGCAGGCCATCGACGTCCTTGGCCAGCAGGTCGTCCCACTCACGCCCCCAGACGACCTTGATGACGTTCCACCCCGCGCCGCGGAAGGAGCTCTCCAGCTCCTGCATGATCTTGCCGTTGCCCCGGACCGGACCGGCCAGGCGCTGCAGGTTGCAGTTGACGACGAAGACGAGGTTGTCGAGCTCCTCGCGGGCGGCCAGGCCGATCGCGCCGAGCGACTCGGGCTCGTCCATCTCGCCGTCACCCAGGAAGCACCAGACCCGGCTCTGGCTGGTGTCCTTGATGCCCCGGTGGTGCAGATAGCGGTTGAAGCGGGCCTGGTAGATCGCATCGAGCGGGCCCAGGCCCATGGACACGGTCGGGAACTCCCAGAACTCCGGCATCAGGCGCGGGTGCGGGTAGCTCGGCAGGCTGGCGCTGCGCGACTCCTGCCGGAAGCCGTCGAGCTGCTCCAGGGTGAGCCGACCTTCCAGGAAGGCCCGGGCGTAGATGCCAGGGGAGGCGTGGCCCTGGAAGAAGACCTGGTCGCCGGAGCCGTCCGGCGAGTCCTTGCCGCGGAAGAAGTGGTTGAAGCCGACCTCGTAGAGGCTGGCTGCGCTGGCGTAGCTGGCGATGTGCCCGCCGACGCCGATCTCGGGCCGGTTCGCCCGGCTGACCATGATCGCGGCGTTCCACCGGACGTACGCCCTGATGCGCCGTTCCACGTGCTCGTCGCCGGGGAAGTCCTTCTCGCGCTCCGGTGGGATGGTGTTGAGGTAGTCCGTGCTGCGCAGCGCCGGCACGCCGACGGCCTTCTCCCGGGCCCGTTCAAGCAGCTTGAGCATGAGGAAGCGGGCCCGCTCGCGCCCGGCGGTGTCCAGGACGCCGTCGAGGGAGTCCAGCCACTCGGCCGTCTCCGCAGGGTCGCTGTCGGGCAGCTGGCTGGGCAACCCGTCGCTGATCACGCTGAACCGTTCCGTACCGCTGGTGGTCACGCCGCTCCCGGGGGTGGTGGGTCGGGTCTGCTCTGTCGTCCTGTCATCTTCCCCCTTACTCATGGGTAGCCCCTCTCAGGTGGAGACGACACTGCTGACGATCCGGACCGGCGAGCGTGCGGTCGTGCGCGACCTGACCGCGGAGTGCGAGGCGTTCCTGCGCGGCAGGGGGGACGGGCTGCTGCACGTCTTCGTGCCGCACGCGACCGCAGGGGTGGCGGTCCTGGAGCTCGGGGCGGGTTCGGACAGCGACCTGCTGGCCTCGCTCGGGGACCTGCTGCCCGCCGACGACAGGTGGCGGCACCGGCATGGCTCGCCCGGTCACGGCCGCTCCCACGTCCTGCCGGCTCTGGTGGCTCCCTACGCGTCGGTGCCGGTCCTCGGCGGCCGGATGGCGCTCGGCACGTGGCAGTCGATCGCGCTGGTCGACCTCAATGTCGACAACCTGGAGCGGACGGTCCGGCTGTCCTTCCTCGCGGGCTAACCCCCCACCCTTGCGTCCTGCTGGCCCTTGCTCGCCGGGCTCCTCTTGGCAGGACGCAAGGGGGTGTGGTCAGATCGCCCGCCGGCCTGGCTCGTCCAGGTGGTGGGCGGTGAGCTCGTGATGGCCTTCGCCGTCGGGGTCGGCGTGCACCAGGGCTGCAGTGAGCCGGGGCACCTCGTGCAGCAGCCGGTGCTGGGCTTGCTCGGCGATCCGGTGGCCCTCGACCAGCGACAGGTCGCCGGCCACCACGACCTCGGCCTCGGCGCGCAGGGCGTGGCCGATCCACCGCACGCGGACGGCTCCGAGGGCGTTAACCCCCGGCGTGCCCTGCAGCACCGACTCGACCTCGTCGACCAGGGACTCGTCCACGGCGTCCATCAGCCGCCGATAGACCTGAGCGGCGGCGTCCTTGAGGACGAACAGGATTGCCACGGTGATGAGCAGGCCGACGATCGGATCGGCGCGCGGGTAGCCCAGTGCGACGCCAACCGCTCCGACGACAACGGCCAGGGAGGTGAACCCGTCGGTGCGGGCGTGCAACCCGTCGGCGACCAGGGCGGCCGAGCCGATCTCCCGGCCGACCCGGATCCGGTAGCGGGCGACCGCCTCGTTGCCGAGGAAGCCGATCACGCCGGCGGCCGCGACGGCGCCGACGTAGTTGACATCAGCGGGCTCGATCAGCCGCCGGACCGCCGTGTAGCCCGCAGCGGCCGCCGACAGCACGATGAACAGCACGACCACGACACCGGCGAGGTCCTCGGCCCGGCCGTAGCCGTAGGTGTAGCGCCGGTTCGGCAGCCGGCGGCCCAGGGTGAACGCGATCGCCAGTGGTACGGCCGTCAGCGCGTCGGCCAGGTTGTGCAGCGTGTCGCCCAGGAGCGCAACCGAGCCGGTGAACACCACGACGACGGCCTGCAGCACCGCGGTGACGCCGAGGACGGCCAGCGAGATCTTGAGGGCGCGGATGCCCTTGGCGGAGGTCTCCAGCGCCTGGTCGACCGAGTCGGCGGCGTCGTGGCTGTGGGGGGCGACGAACTCCCGGAGCCGACCGACCAGGCCGCTCGGGTGCTCGTGGGCAGCGTCGTCGTGACCGTGACCGTGAGCGTCGTGCCCGTGGGCTGCCGCTGGCTCGTTCGGGTGCTGTTCCACGGGCTCAGTGTGCTCCGCTGGGGCGTGATCCACACGGCCGGAGAGGGCGTACGTCCTGGCGTGTCGGGGCGATGGCACTTGCGCACCCGGGGCCGGTCCGGTGGACTACCCCCGAGTGCCCCGCCGGGGCTGTAGGGAAAGGGGCTCCCCGTGAGCACGTCCGCAGACCACGCTGCCGAGCGTGGCCTAGCCGAGAAGCTCGGGGTCGAGCCCGGCATGGTGGTGCAGGTCGTCGGCGCCGAGAGCGCTGACGGCGCGGTGGTCGACCAGTCCCTGCTGACCGACGTGGCCGCGCGCGCCGGCACCGAGCTGATCGTCACCGATGACTCCGACGAGGTCGTCGACATCGTGCTGCTGTGGTGGCGTGAGGGCGACGGCGATCTCGTCGACGCCCTCGTCGACTCGCTCACCAACCTCGCCGACAGCGGTGTGGTCTGGCTGCTGACACCCAAGGCCGGTCGGGATGGGCACGTCGAGCCCAGCGACATCGACGAGGCCGCGCCGACCGCCGGGCTGTCGAGCACCCGCAGCACCAGTGCCGCACCCGAGTGGTCCGGCACCCGCCTGGTCTCGCCGCCCAAGGCGGTCAAGGGCAAGTCCAAGCGCTGACGCCCGACCAGGCGCGCCGGCTGCTGTCGCCAGCCGGTCGTGCCGCGGTGGCGCATGCGCAGACCCTCGAGCTCGTTCCGGCCGCGCGGCTGCGCGCTGCCGAGCAGGTCCGGGCGGTCAGTGGCCCCGAGCTCGGTCCGCTGGCGCTGGAGCAGGCGTTGCTGCGCGAGCGGGCTCGCGTCAAGCACCCCCGCGGCGCCGAGCTGTGGTGGAGCACTCCTGCGCTGGAGCAGGCGTCGTCGTACGCCGTGGCTGCGCACCGGGCCCGACGCTTCGCCGGTCCGGTGCTGGATCTGTGCTGCTCGGTCGGCGGTGACCTGCTCGCGCTCCCGGCCGGCTCGGTCGGGGTCGACCTCGACGAGGCGCGGCTGCTGCTGGCCCAGGCCAACGCCCAGGTGCTCGAGGCCGATGTGTCTCTGGTGCGTGCCGACGTCACGGCCCTGGCGCTGCCCCGGCAGGCCGACGTCTTCGTCGACCCGGCCCGTCGTGCGGGCGGGCGTCGGGTGTTCGACCCGAGGGCGTACGCGCCGCCGCTGGACACGGTGCTGTCGTGGCGCGACCGGGTCCGCTCACTTGGGGTCAAGGTCGCGCCGGGCATCGACCACGAGGCGCTCCCAGCCGACCTCGAGGTCGAGATCGTCTCGCTACGAGGCGATGTCAAGGAGGCGGTGCTGTGGGCCGGCGAAGCTCGGCGCGGTCATGCCCGGTCAGCCACGCTGCTTCCCGCCGGCGACGTGCTGCTCGACGACCCGGTGCCGGCGCCGGTGGTCCGGCCCCCCGGCCGGTGGCTGATGGAGCCAGACGGCGCGGTCGTGCGGGCCCACCTGGTGGCGCAGGCTGCCCATCAGGTCGGCGGGTGGCTGCTCGACGAGACCATCGCCTACGTCGCCGCGCAGGCGCGTACGTCCACGCCGTACGGCGCGTGGTTCGAGGTGCTAGAGGTCATGCCGTTCGGGCTCAAGCCGCTGCGTGAGCGGCTGCGGGCGTACGACGCCGGCATGCTCGTGGTGAAGAAGCGCGGCACGGCGGTGGAGCCGGACGTGCTGCGCAAGCAGCTCAAGCTCACCGGCAGCCGCGAGGTCACCGTCGTGCTGACGCGGTCGGCCGGGCGGCAGATCGCGATGGTGGTGCGGCCGGACCGCTGACGGCACTCAGCGCCGCAGGCGTCCCAGTGCGCGACCGACTCCGCCGGCGACGCTGGCCAGCCCGCCGGTGACAGACGACAGCCCGCCGACCGCGGTCTTGAGCGCAGCACCGCCGGGCAGCCCCGGCACGTCGTCGAGCAGCGGCGCCAGGCGCATCCACTGCGGCAGCTGCTGCACGTGCAGGCGACGGGTCAGCAGCAGCTGGGGCAGGTGGGACCGACCGGCGGCGGTGTCGAGCAGGTCTGCGGCGGACCCGCGTACGCCCACGCCGTCGAAGGGACCGGCTGCGGTGCGGTGCGTCGACCAGCCGTCGGTGTGGCTGGTGAAGGCCCAGCCGCCGGTCGGCGTCTGACCCGTCAGCTCGATCTGCACGCCCGCGTGCGCGGCTAGGTTGCCGGTGACGTCCAGCAGAGCGGCCAGCCCGCGGTCGAGCAGGTGCTCGGAGGGAGCCGGCGCACCGCAGGGCGCGAGATCCAGCGCATGGACGGCGAGCTCGAAGGTGCCCGCATGCACCAGCGCGGCGACCGGCAGCGGGCCGACGGTGGAGCGCGACAGCAGCCGGCCGTAGGTATGCGCCTCGTCTGACTCCCAAAAGCGCGCGATTCGGGCGCGGGCGGCGACCAGCGCGTCGACGACCTCGTCGACGGTGGCGTCGCGGTGCACGGCGACCAGCACCTCGTTGCCGGCATCCGGGGGAGGGGTCGTGCCGTGACCGCCGGTGTCGGCCGACTCCAGCAGCGACTCCATCACCAGGGCGTCGGGCCAGCTGCCGAGGTGGACCAGCACGTCCTTCCCGCTCCAGCCCGTCAGACGCGACGGGCGGGTGAGGTCGGTGGTGGGGGCGCGTACGACCTCGAGGAAGTCGTCCCAGGCCCGCAGGACCTCGCGGCCGAGCTGGGCGAGGTCGGTCTCGGCCAGCCCGCAGCGGCCGGGGGCGGGTCGGCGCGACGAGCCGTCGGTCGGGGTGGTTACCATCCGCCCATCCTGCCCTGACCCGCGAGAGGACCCCCATGACGATCGAGGTGGGCGACCAGGCCCCGGATTTCGAGCTGGAGGACCAGGACCGCAACCCGGTCCGGCTCTCGAGCTTTCGCGGCAGCAAGAACGTCGTGGTCGTGTTCTATCCGCTGTCGTTCACCGGCGTGTGCCAGGGCGAGATGTGCGCGATCCGCGACAGCATCGAGGACTTCAGCTCCGACGACGTGCAGACCGTGGCGATCAGCGTGGACAGCGGCCCGGTGCACGCGAAGTGGGCGGCCGAGCAGGGATACACGTTCCCGCTGCTGGCCGACTTCTGGCCGCACGGCGCGGTATCGAAGGCGTACGGCGTGCTGCAGGAGGACATCGGCCTGGCGCTGCGCGGCACCTTTATCATCGACAAGCAGGGGATCGTGGCCTACACGGTCGTCAACGCGATCCCCGACGCGCGCGACCTCGACGACTACCGTGCAGTCCTGGCCCGGCTGTAGCTCGTTTCGTCCGGCTTTGCTGGTAGCAGCCCGTCAGTCGGCGTCGCTGGACACGAACAGGGTGGCCTCGGCGTCGTCGTCGGCCTGGACCGAGACGACGTCGAACCCCCAACCGCCGCCGGGGATGTCGAAGTCCGCCCGGACGACGCGCACCCCGTCCTGGACCGTCGAGGTCGGCCCGCGGACGTCTGGGGCGGCTGCGTAGGTCTTCGCCTCGTCGAGCAGGGCGCGTACGGCTTTCTCGGCGTCCTTGGTAGCTACCACCGTGAACGAGCCGCCGGTGCCTGCTGGCGTGGGGATGGTCCCCAGCAGCCCGCGCGTGCCGTCGGGCAGGTGCACGGGTTGTCGCTTCTCGGCGAAGAGCACCTCGCCCGCTCGCGCCGGGTCGCTGTCGACGTCGGTGGTAGGCCGCAGAGCGTTCGGGACAGTGGGCACGGACGGCCGGGCGGGGTCGGCGCCGGGGACGACGCTGATGTCGACCAGGAGCACAGGGCCAGCTGCAGTCGCCCAGAGCTGGAGCTCCGCGGAGGCGCCGGACGGCTTGTCCGGCCGGTAGGTCGTGGTCCCGAACGCCGTGAGCCACTGGCCGGTCGCCGCCTGACCCGGTGACACGGCCACGTCGTCAAGCGGCAGCAGCGCGAGCTGGTCGACCCACTGCTGGAACACGGCGATCGGGTCGCTTCCGCTCACCAGGTAGGCGGCTCGCAGCCGCGTGCCCTCCACCGGCTGGTCCTTGAAGAAGAACAGCACGTCTTCGTACGCTGCCGGCCGGCCGACCGACGACGTGCCCTCGACCTCGTGGAGTCCGAAGGGCAGCTCGTACGAGGCGGCCTGCGCCGACCGCTCGGGCGTGCTGCCTCCTGCGCTGCAACCCACGAGCGTGAGGGCGGCCAGCAGCGCTGAGATGCGAGCCATGATCCACCTTACGTCCGAACAGCCGTCCGGCGAACGACCTGGGACCCGCGCGTCACTGGCACGATGGCTGCTGTGAACCACCCGGCTCTGCGCCCCGTCCGATCCTGTGCAGCATGAGCGTGCCGGCACGCAGGGGCGTCGGCGCCCGGCAGGCGCTGCGGCGCCCGCGGTTCACCTCTCCCGCCCAGGTTGTCGTCGGCGGGTTCGCGGCAGCCGTGATCGTCGGCACGCTGCTGCTGTCGTTGCCGGTCGCTCGGGCCGGCGTGGGAACCGGCGGAGCCTCGTTCGTCAACGCGCTGTTCACCGCGACCTCGGCGGTGTGTGTCACCGGACTGATCACCGTGGACACGCCTGTGTTCTGGTCGGGGTTCGGACAGGCGGTCATCCTCGCCCTGATCCAGATCGGTGGGTTCGGGATCATGGCGCTCGCAACGCTGCTCGGCCTGCTCGTCAGCCGCCGGCTCGGTCTTCGGACCAGGCTCAACACCGTCGCGGAGACCAAGAGTCTGGGCTTGGCGGACGTCCGCAAGGTCCTGGTCGGCGTAGCACGGACGAGCTTGATCTTCGAGGCTGCCGGCGCAGCCGTCCTGACGGCGCGGTTCGCGTCGGAGTACGACGAGCCGCTGCCGCGGGCGCTGTGGCTGGGGGTCTTCCACTCGGTGTCGGCGTTCAACAACGCCGGGTTTGCCCTCTTCAGCGACAGCCTCGTCGGGTTCGCGACGGACCCATGGGTCTCCCTGACGGTGTGCGTCCTGGTCGTCGCTGGCGGCCTGGGGTTCCCGGTGCTGTTCGAGCTGAGACGCGCGTGGCGCACTCCGAAGCGCTGGACCGTCCACACCAAGATCGTGACGGCCATGACAGCGATCCTGCTGGCGGTCGGCCCGATGATGTTCCTTGCGCTGGAGTGGGCCAACCCTCG
>JBBPYI010000167.1:0-5265 GCA_038200075.1 Mycobacteriales bacterium | reverse complement strand
GGCACGAGCGCTTCCGCTTCCACCGCGACTGGCTGCGTGCGGAGTTCGGTCGGGTCAACGACCCGCGCAACCCCGACTTCGCCGTGGCGTTGAAGCTGGACCTGCCGGCCGAGCACCTGTTCACCCACCGAGTCTGGCTCGGCATGGTCGGGGTGCTGTGCCAGCTCGAGGCCGAGGTGCCGGTCGGACCGGTCCTGCGGGAGTGGCTGCCCGGGTTCGACTGAGCAGCAGCAGTCTCAGGTCGTACGACCCTCGCGGGTGGCCAGCTGGAGGGCCGCGCCGCCGGCTGCCAGCGCGGTGCCGGCGACCGCCAGGCCCGTACCCGCTCCCGTCGACGGCAAGGTCCGGCTCGCGGGGGGCTGGGCGCCACCGGTCACGGGGGTCGGCACGGCGCGAGGGGGCGCGACCGGGGCAACGGTCGCCGCCACCCGGCGCTCGAGGACCAGCCGGTCGATCTCGACTCCCGTGTCGGTGATCGCCCGCAAGGTCATGGTGGCGAGCTGTCCCGGCCCGGCCGGCGCGACGTCGACGGCCAGCACGGCGTAGTCGTCGTAGCGCACCTGCGACCAGTCGACGCTCTCCGGCTCCTGGGTCGCCGGATTGCGCGGACCGACATCGGCGCCAGGACCCCGCCAGATGTAGCTGTTGGTCACCTCGGGCCCGGCCCCGGGGCTGCTGTCACTCACGCCGTCGCCGCGGTAGCGCTCGGCGCTGCCCGGCTGGAAGGGGTAGCGCGGTCGGCCACCCGAGCCCACCAGTACGTACGTCGTGCCGTCGGTCGCCGGGCGCACCGTCGAGCGATCGGGCGCCTGCCGGGTCGAGGTTCCGCCCTTGATCGGGTTGGTCCGCTCGTACTGGTGGTTGTGGGCCTGCACCACGAGATCGACGGCGTAGCGGTCGAACAGCGGCGCAAGAGCGTCGCGTACGCCTCCGTCGGAAGCGTGGGTCTTGCTCGTGGAGAAGGCGCAGTGGTGGAAGAACGCCACGATGAAGTCGACGGTCGGGTCGGCCCGGTAGGCCGTGAGCTGCTCCTCCAGCCACGCGACCTGCGACCCGCCGCTGTAGCCGGTGTTGACCGAGATCTCGGCGCTGAGGTCGTTGGCGTCCAGGCTCAGGACAGCGACGTTGGCATGCTGGAAGGTGTAGACCGACGGGCAGGCGCTCGGGCCGTTGGTGGGCAGGTCAAGGCGCAGCAGATGCCCGCCGTAGCCGTGGACGGTGTCGACCCGGGGCGCGGAGTTCTGCGGCGTGCCGTACAGCGCTTCCATGTCGTGGTTGCCCGTGGCGAACATCCACGGGGTCGTCGAGGCGCTGCGCTCGATCATCGCGAAGTACGTCGACCAGGCGAAGGGGTCGTAGTCGTTGGTCTGCGGCAGCTGGGTGCTGAACGTCTCGGGCGCGCCGACCCCTTGCGCGTCGGCGTAGCAGATGTCGCCGGCGAGCAGGTGGAAGGCCGGGCGCTGGGCGGCGATGCGCGAGACCAGCGTCGAGGCCGGCATCGCCGAACGGCGGGTGTCGTCGGCGGAGTAGGAGTTGCGGACGTCTCGGCCCGAGCGAGGATCCCGTACGTCTGTGCCGTGGTCTCCCAGCGCGGTGAAGGTGAAGGGCTCGGCGACCCCGCCGCGGGCCGGCGCGGTGGTGAAGGTCGCGTCGGGGGTGACCGTGCCGTCGGGCAGCCGGAACCGGTAGTGGTAGCTGGTGCCGGGCCGCAGGTCATCGAGCGCGGCGTGGGCGAAGAACTGCTCCGCGCCGGTGACGACCGGTCCGGTCGACGGGATCTGGGACAGCATCCGGCGCACCTCGACCGCAACGGTGGCGCCATAGGCGCGGTCCAGCCCGACGTCGGCGACGATCTTGCCGGCCGGCGGGGCCCCGGTGAGCTCCCCCGCCAGGCGCATCTGCGTACGCGGGTCGTTGCCGTAGGACAGCCGGCGGCCGACGACCGTGACGCCCTCGGCGGCGTACGCCCTCGACAGCGCGCGGGCGAACGGATCGGTGCTGATCGCCAACCCTGCGAGCGCCGCACCCATGCCCTTGAGCGCCGACCGGCGGCTGACCGGGTGTCGGCGCAGGAACGTCGAGATCCAGTCCTGCTGCTCGGCGATCGTCATGTGCTGGGCGAGGTGCGGCGGGACGCCAGCGTGCGGCACCTCTCCGGCAAGGGCAGGGTTGCGGGGATCGCGGCTCACCGGGACAGCCACGTCGAGGGTTGCGGCGGGCGGGCGGAGGCAAGGCGGCCGGCAGGCGTCAGGCGCATGAACGCAGTGTGGCCCATCACGGCGTCCGGGTAGGACTACTCACGACATCGTCGTCGGCGCCCGGCACAGTCCTGGTCATGACCTCAACCCTGACGCCCCGCAACACCACCGCCTTCTTCGCCCAGGCTGCGATCAGCTTCGGCGTGGCCGCTCTTGCGGTCGGCACCGGCATCACCTACCTGCCGGTCGACCGCTGGATTCGCGGCTTCCTCGCCGTCGGCTGCCTGTTCCTCGTCAGCTCCTCGTTCACCCTGGCCAAGTGCGTCCGCGACCAGCAGGAGTCTTAGCAGACCCGGTTCTGACGCGCTGGGCTGTCTGGGTGATGTGCGGCCCAGTTCCGCCAGAAGGGGAGACACTGTGGCATGGAGTCCGCCGTGTCCCAGCACCCCCAAGCAGCCGTCGTCGCGCTCAGCGGCGAGCTCGACGCCCACACCGCCGCGCAGCTGCGCACCCTGCTGGCGGAGCAGCTGCTGGCAGGACCAGGCAATCTCATCCTGGACCTGTCCGCCCTCAGCTTCATCGACTCGGCCGGCCTGGCGACCCTCATCGCCGCCGACAAGGGCACCCGCCGCGCCGGCATGAAGCTGGTGCTGGCGGCGCCCGCCCCGTCCGTCCGCAAGGTCCTCGCTATCACCGGGCTGGAGAGCGTGCTCGCCACGGCGGACACGGTCGACGAGGCCCTGACCCTGCTGGTCCCGGCCTACTGACGACAGCCCATGGCGTACGGGCGGCTAGCGTTCTCGAGGTGCCTGTGTCTGCCGCCGTGACCGCCCTGCGGGAGGCCTACCCCGAGCGGCTCCCGGACGATGACAGCGCTGTCAGCTGGGCGTTGGTGCGGCGGCGCGCGCTGCTGGACCGGGTGGCCGGCGACGACGACGGGCTGTCCGCCGTCAGCAGTGGGTGCGCCGCCACGGGCGCCGCGAGGCACCGTACGGCGCTCACCGAGCAGGCCCGGCTGGCCTTGGAGCGATTCGACGCCGGCCAGCTGGTCGACTGCGCGGTCTGCGGCCATCGCCTGGACTTCGACCGGCTCGACGCAGTCCCCGGCGTCGTGGCCTGCGCGGTCTGCCGCCGGGCCGGGGCGCCAGAGCTCGACACCCGCTGGTGCCGCTGAGCAGGACGCGGTCGCCTGATGTTTATTTTGCTTGACAGTTAATTATCTGATTGGTTAAGTTCCTCGCGTGGCTGAGGACGACCGGGACGAAGTCGCGCTCGACGCGATCTTCGCCGCCCTGGCGGACGGCACCCGGCGCCAGATCCTGACCCGACTCTCCCAGGGGGAGGCGACCGTGAACGAGCTGGCCGCGCCCTTCGCCATCAGCCTGCCGGCCGTCTCCAAGCACCTGAAGGTGCTGGAGCGGGCCGGCCTGATATCTCGAACCCGCGACGGCCAGTTCCGTCCGTGTCGCCTCGAGGCCGACCGGCTGGACCACGCCAGCGACTGGATCGAGCAGAACCGCCAGATCTGGTCCGACCGGTTCGACAAGCTCTCCGCACATCTGCGCGACCTGACATCCACCCCGACGAACAAGGACACCGCTGATGAGTAGCACCTCCACTGACCTCGGCGAGGCCACGTTCACCCGCGTCTACGACGCGCCCCGACAGCTCGTCTTCGCGTGCATGACCGAGCCCGAGCACCTGACCCACTTCTGGGGACCAGTTGGCGTCAGCACGCCGATCGAGAACATCACCGTCGACCTTCACGTGGGCGGCGCCTTCGAGACGATCATGGTCAACGATGCTGACGGCACGGAATACCCGTCGCGCGGCGTCTACACCGAGATCGACCCGCCCCACACGCTGGCCTGGGTTGAGCCAGACATCGGCATGACGTCCCGCTCGACGTTCACCGACCTGGGCGACGGGCGCACCGAGGTCCGCATCGTGCAGTCACACGTTCCAGCGTTGTTCCGCACCCCCGAGGCTCAGGCCGGCATGGCGAGCTCCTTCGACCGGTTCGCGGGGTACCTGGCGACACTGACGGTGTAAGCGTCCTCGAGGCGCACGGCCGCATGTGTGAAGAAGTCGTCAGCCTCTCCACATGTGTCCATCACGTCCTTGCCGAAGCGCACTCCATGCCGTATAGTAGAACACATGTTCGATACTGCGGTGGAGGTGGACGACGTCTTCGGGGTGCCCCTGACCCCCGAGATGCTCGCCGCCCGCGCCGCCCGACAAGCACGCGCGGCTGACCCGCAGGCCGGACCCGAGCTGTCCGGCCCGGTGCAGGCCCTGGTCGAGGCGGTCTCGCAGGTCACCGACCAGGACAGCTGGCGGCTGCGCGGCCCACTGATGCTGCAGGACACCAAGGCGCTGCTGACCCAGATCGAACGGCTCCGGGCCGCCGCCCTCGGACGGCTGGCCGACGTCGAACGCCGCCGACTGTTCCTCGATGACGGCGCCCCGACCATCGGCACCTGGCTCGCCGCCCAGCACAGCGGCCTCGAACGCGGACAGCTCACCCTGGCCCGTCGCCTGGCCCGCCTGGAAGACCTCGACGCCGCCCTCAAAACCGGGGCAGTCTCGGTCGAGGCAGCCCAGCACATCGCCCGGGCCCTAGCCACCCTGCGCCGACACCTCGACCAACCCGACGGACTCATCGACGGCCAAAGCGGCGAGCAAGCCCTGACCGGCGTCATCGAGCACGGCGTCCGCAACCTGATCTGCCAAGCCCTGGGCGGCCTGACCGACGAGGACCCCCGACTGACCCGGCTCACCGACGCCCTGCGCACCATCGCCCACCCACCGTTCCCCAAAAGCCAGGCCCGCCGACTCGAAGCAGCATTCCTGCTGCTCGCGACCCAGCTCGAACCCGCCCAGCTCCCCCGCGCCCTAGCAACGCTCGTCGACGCGCTACTACCCGTGGAGCTGGAAAAACGCGCCGCCGACGCCCACACCGACCGCGGCCTGACCCTGAAACCCAACGCCGACGGATCGGGCTGGACGATCACCCGCGGCCAGCTCAACCTCGAGCTCGGCGAGCTGCTCCACACCGTCCTGACCG
>JBBPYI010000166.1:0-3516 GCA_038200075.1 Mycobacteriales bacterium | reverse complement strand
TGGTACGGGCGGTCGCAGGTGGCTGAACGCTTGCACGACGCCCGGCTGTACCTGTGCACGCCCGCCCGACCCGATCTCGAGGCCTTCCTGGACGCGGTCCTGGCCGGCGGCGTCGACATCGTGCAGCTGCGGGAGAAGGGCATCGAGGCAGCCCAGGAGCTCGAGCTGTGCTCGCTCGTCGCTGAGGTCGCCGCCCGCCACGGCGCGCTGTGGTCGGTCAACGACCGGGCCGACGTCGCCCACGCAGCCGGCGCCGACGTGCTGCACCTGGGCCAGGACGACCTGCCCGTGCCGGCCGCGCGCGCGATCCTCGGCGACGACGTGCTCATCGGTCGGTCCTGCCACGACGAGCAGCAGGTCGCGGCGGCCGCCGTGCAGCCGGGCGTGGACTACTTCTGCGTCGGCCCGACCTGGCTGACCCCGACCAAGCCCGGCCGCCCGGCGCCCGGCCTGGCCCTCACGCGGTACGCCGCGGAGCTGGCGACCGATCGGCCGTGGTTCGCGATCGGCGGGATCGACGGGGACAACCTCGACCAAGTGCTGGCCGCCGGTGCGACGCGGGTGGTGGTGGTGCGGGCGCTGACTGAGGCGAGCGATCCGTACGCCGCTGCCGTGGCCCTGAAGGTCCGCCTCAGCTCGGGATGAGGCTGGCGCCGATCAGCAGCGCCACCATGACCACGACCACCGCGATCGCACCCAGCGCGATGAACATCGGCGTGCGGTTGCCGCTGACCGGCCCGTCGCTGTGGGTGCTGCCGGTCGTCTCCGACATCGAGTCCGACATCGGCGGGGTGTCACCGGCTCGGGTGCCACCTCCGGCTCCGAGCCCGGCGGTCACCGCGGGGTCGGGATCGGGGCTGTCGCTGGTCATCGCATGCTCGTCCTGGGCCACGACGCCAGCGTCCCCGCTCAGCGCAGGGCGAACCCTGACGCGCGGCGACGTACGGCCAGACCCAGCCCGAGCAGCAGCAGCGCCCCGGCGGCGGGCAGCAGCGCGTCATTGCCGGTCGTCGGCAGCGTGCGTCCAGCGCGGGGGAGCGTCTGCGCGGGGACGGCCGCGGCCGGCTGACCGGTCGTGGCGGTCGGCGCCCGGCCGGGGGCGCTCTTGGGGGCCAGCAGGGACGGGCCGCCGGCCTGGCGCACGAAGCCCGGCAGCGACACCGCGGCAGCCACCCGGGTGTCGGAGTAGCCGAGGTACATCCGGCCGGTGCCGTCGACGTCCATGGAGAAGTAGTCCCCGAGGCGGCGGTCGATGGCCTGCGCCTGGCAGGTGGTGCCGCCCTGGCAGATCGTGCCGGTGTGCAGCGCCTCCTTGGTGGCGGTCGCGACGCTGAAGCTCGGGACGGTGGAGGACGCGCAGCCCAGGCCGGTGGTGGTGGCAGCGGCCCGCAGGCGCCAGCCGTGCGTGCCGGGGGTCTCGGCGTCGTTGTCGGGCAGCGCGACGTCGGCCTCGAGCCAGCTGATCGCGACCCGGCCGTCGTCACCGACCGCGAGCCAGGGCCAGATGTCAGTGTTGCCGTCGGTGTCGACGCGCACCGGAGCGCTCCAGGTGCGGGCGCCGTTCCTGCTGGTCGCGAAGTAGACGCCGGCCGGACGATCGCCCTTGCCGCTCTCGTCCCACACGACGTAGAGGTTGCCCGACGGGTCGAGGTCGAAGGCAGGCCAGTGGCTGACCGAGTCGACGCCCTCGGCGATGGTGAGCGTCTCGGGCGTCAGGTCACCGCTGCGGGCATTGCGGAAGGCCGCCATCGACAACGTCCCCGCCTTGGAGCCGTAGGACGGGTGGTGGGTCTCGTAGACCGTGCCGGTGCGCTTGTCGACCCGGATGTCGCCGATGCCCGCGCCGCCCTCGGTGTCGGGGATGTTGGTGCTGAACGTCTTGCCGCCGTCGGTGCTCTTGGAGATGTAGTGGCCGAGGCCGGGGTCCGGGATGGTGCCGGTGCCGCCGCCGAAGGCGTTCGCGACGAAGTAGAGCTCGTCCTTGCGGTCGGCCTCCATCCACTGCCGGTCGGTGAGGATGGCGCCGAAGAAGTTCTGCAACGTGAAGGTCTCGCCCTTGTCGGTGCTCTTGCTCACCGCGACATTGGCCAGGTTGATCTCGGAGAAGAAGACGTTGCCGGCGCTGTCCACCGCGACCTCAGGATCGGAGAAGCCGGTCAGCGGCAGGTTGCTGGGCGGAGCGGTGCGGGGTCGGAACTGCCAGCTCGTGCCGTTGTCGTCGCTGGTCCAGACGTAGGTCTGACCGGTGTAGTTCTCCACGAACGCGCCCGTGCCGGGGTTGGCCGCCTGCGGGGTGAAGAAGTGCGTCGTACCGGCGTGGGAGCTGTAGACCAGCCGGCCGCTCGGGAGGGTCGCGACAAGCGGCTCGCCGCCGGCCCGGTCCTTGTCGACGTAGGTCGGCTCGGCGAAGGTCAGCTGCGCCGGAGCAGGGCAGGCCTTGGCGGCGGTGCCGACGGGCGCGGCGGCGGCCGGGGTGGCGGTCAAGACGGCAGGCACGGCCAGGGCCAGGCCGGAGCACAGGGCGAGCGCGGCAGGCAGACGACGGGGCACGAGTCCTCCAGAGGTGGTGTGGGGTGTTCTTCGCCGTCCGTCCGGCAAGTCCTGCTGTCAGCGACGCGCGGACCAGGCCCGACCGAGGCCGGGCAGGGCAACGATGGCCCGCCTGGCCTTGCCGACCCCCACCCGCTGCCCCAGCACCTGGTAGTCGGCCTTCTCGATCTCGTCGAGGATCCCGCCGTAGAGGGCCAGCGCCGTCTCGATGCACGGCCGGCTGGTCGGATGCAGCAGGCGTACGCCCGACGCCGCGCTGCGGTAGATCTCGCGGGTGCGCGCGACCTCGAAGGCCATCAGCCGGCGTACGGGACCGTCGACCACCCCGTGCTCGAGGTGCTCGCGCGTCACGCCGAACGCCGCGAGGTCCTCCATCGGCAGATAGACCCGGCCGCGGCGCAGATCCTCCCCGACGTCGCGCAGGAAGTTGCTGAGCTGGAAGGCGATGCCCAGGTCGCTGGCGTACGGGTCGGCCACCTCCCGCGGCACCAACGGCTCCAGGACGGGCACCATCTCCAGGCCGATGACCGCGGCCGAGCCGTAGACGTAGACCATCAGGTCGGCGTAGGTGGCGTACTCGCTGACGGTGAGGTCCATGCGCATGCTCGCCAGGAACGCCTCGATGTAGGCCATCGGCACGTCCCAGCGGCGCACGGTGTCGACCACGGCCCGGCTGATCGGGTGCTCGCTGCCACCGCTCGCGACATCCTTGACGAACTGCTCGCGCCACCCGTTGAGCCAGTCGGCCTTCTGGTCGTCGGTCAGGGTGCTGGCCAGGTCGTCGACGATATCGTCGGCGTAGCGCGCGAAGCCGTAGAGCGCGTGCACGTAGGGGCGCTTCCAGGCCGGCAGCAGCAGGGTCGCGAGGTAGTACGTCTTGCCGTGGCTGGCGTTGAGCTGTCGGCAGGCTTCGTAGGACGCCCGCAGCTCGGTCCCGGTGATCCCGGCCGCGTCCAGCTCCCTCGC
>JBBPYI010000165.1:0-6396 GCA_038200075.1 Mycobacteriales bacterium | reverse complement strand
CCCAGGTCCCACAGCCGGGGTCCTGGCATGGCGTAGTCCCAGTCGATGAGCCCGACGAGCCGACCGTCCTGGAACACGGCGTTGTACGGCGCGATGTCACCGTGGCAGACGGTCTCGACAGGCTCCACGGCCGGTCGGCGCCAGCCGGTCCGGGGCAGGTCCAGAGCCACCGCGGCGTCGTGGACGACCCGGGTCGCCTGAACGACGTCGAGCAGCACCTGGTCGCTCCACGCCCACGACGGAAGCGGGTAGATGGGCACCTGGCCGTCCACCCAGGCGACGATCTCACGACCGTCGTCATCCAGGCCGAGGTGCTCGGGCACCACCTCGATCCCGGCGCCACGCAGCCCGGCCATCAACGCCGCGACGGCTGGCGTCCAGGGCCCGGCCACCCTGCGGACCGTGTCCCCCACCCGCAGGACCGGCGCCGTGTGGCCGCCGACAAGCGGTTCGGCCTCGCTCACCCGCGGCGGCCGGCTGCCATCGTGGACCTCCACGAGACCGCGTGCGCCGCGCACAGCAGCGTGCGCCAGCGCAGGTCACGCCCGCCGCAGTCCCTGGTGGAGGTCCTGGCTCCCGCCGACCGCGTCACCCTGCAGGCGAGTCGACCGGCAGCGCGAGGAGCTGACGCCGGATCGCCACCAGCAGCTGCACGATCGCCACCGCCGTCATCGTCGTGAGGATCGCCAAGCCGGTTGTGGCCAGCAGCACCCGCAGGCCTAGGAAGACGCCGCCGAAGTGGATGGACGCGGACAAGAAGATGACCCGGTTGGGTCGCTCGGCGATGGTGATGCGGCCGACCTCGTCGCCACCGGCGTTGCCGGAGCGGGCCCGGATGTACTCCATGAAGAAGAAGCCGAAACCGCATGCCAGTGCGAGCTCGGGCGGGGCGCCGACGGCGACGATCGCGAACAGGTAGATCACGTCGTTGACCCGGTCGACAGCGGAGTCAAGGACGTAGCCCCACCGGGTCGTGCGGTCCTCCAGTACCGCGACGCAGCCGTCGAGGGTGTCGAACAGCCCGCTCGCGACCAGCGTCCAGCCGGCCAGAATCGCCCAGCGGCCGCCGATCTCGGCAGGCACCAGAACCGCTCCGGCCAGCCAGATCGAGCTGATCGTGAGGACGTCGGGCGCGATGCCTCGTCGGGCCAGCGGCCGCGCAATCGTGTAGACCATCGTCAGCCAGCCGCGCAGCCACGGGTTGCCCGTCCGCGGGTCGTAGCCGCCGTGCAGGACCGACCAGGTGTCGAAGTAGCCCTCGCGCGTGGGGATCTCGTGCTCAGGCCGCCGAGCGGTCACCAGCCCGAGCAGCACGAGCGCCAGGCCCGCCACGATGAGCACGATCACCCCGGTCATGCTGCGCTCCGGGCCGCGCGCGCCGCACTGTCGGTGCGGGCGGCAAGCAGCCGGGCGGTCAGGCCGCTGGCGAGATAGAGCGGGGCGACGGCCAACCGGGCGAACAGTCCCTCCACGACGACCGACACCTCCAGGTCGCAGCCGCCGCGCACGGCCGGCGTGATCACGTGCGTGACGGTCTCGCTGACACCGGGTGCGGTGTGGACCCGCAGCACGAGCCGGCGCTCCGGAACGGCCTCCACGACGTCGAGCGGGATGCGCAGCCGCCCGACGCGAGCCACGCCGACCAGGTGCTGGCCGGTGCTCGCCGGCCCGCCGCGGACCTTCCACAGGAACGGGTCGAAGCTCGGCCAGGCCTGCGGGTCGCCCAGGATCTGCCAGACCTGTGCCGGAGTAGCCCGGGTGTGCACGCGGTGCGCCAACCTCATGACGTCAAGAGGCCGTGAGGCCCAGGCGCGACCAGATCTCGCGCGTGGCCGTGGACCTGTTGAGGGTGATGAAGTGCAACCCGGGCGCTCCCTCTGCCAGCAGCCGGTCGCACATCCGCGTGGCCGCTGCGACGCCGAGCTCGCGCACGGCCTCGGGGTCGTCCTCGACGGCGCGGAGCTCGGCCGCGAAGTCGGCAGGGAACTCCGAGCCCATCAGCTGCGTCATCCGCTCGATCTGGGCCAGGTTGGTGACCGGCATGACCCCGGGGATGATTGGTACGTCGCAGCCGAGCGTCGCGGCCCGGTCGCGCAGGCGCAGGTAGTCCTCGACCCGGAAGAACATCTGGGTGATGGCGAAGTCGGCTCCGGCGCGGCACTTGTCGACGAAGCGGGCGGCGTCGCTGTCGAGGTCGGCTGAGCGCGGGTGCTTCTCGGGGAAGGCTGCGACGCCGACGCAGAAGTCCCCCGAGCGCTTGACCAGCTCGACGAGCTCGGAGGCGTACTCCAGGCCTTCCGCGTGCTTGCGCCACTCGGCCTGCGGGTCGGCGCCGGGCGGATCGCCGCGCAGCGCCAGCACGTTGCGGACACCTGCCGCGGCGAGCGAGCCGACGATGCGTCGCAGCTCCGCGACGGAGTGGTCGACCGCCGTGAGGTGCGCCAGTGGTACGAGGGTGGTCTCGGTGGCGATGCGCTCGGTCATCGCGATCGTGCGGTCGCGGGTGGAGCCGCCCGCGCCGTAGGTGACCGACACGAAGTCCGGACGCAGCGGCTCGAGCTGGCGGATCGCCTGCCACAGCTGACGCTCGCCCTCGTCGGTCTTGGCGGGGAAGAACTCGAACGAGAACAGCCTGCTGCCGCCCGCGAGCATGTCTCTGATCGTCCGGCTGGCCACGGGCACAGGCTATCCGCGTCGCAGCAAACCGGCTGGGAGGTCGTACGCTCGGGGGCCATGAGCCCCGCACCGCTGGACCGTGAGGATCTGCGCCAGCGTGTGCAGAAGGCGCTCAGCGCTTTCGTGGCCGGTCAGCTCCCGGCGCTGGACGCCATCAGCGAGGAGCTCGGACCGCTCACCGACGCCCTCACCGACCTCATCGCCGGTGGTAAGCGGCTGCGTCCGGCCTTCTGCTACTGGGGGTTTCGAGGCGCCGGCGGTGAGGACTGCGAGCAGGTCGTCACGGCCGCGGCCGCACTGGAGCTGTTCCAGGCCTGCGCGCTGATCCACGACGACGTCATGGACGGCAGCGACACCCGGCGGGGCCTGCCGGCAGTGCATCGCCGCTTCGCCAGCCTGCACCGCAGCGAGTCCTGGGTCGGCGACCCCGAGGCGTTCGGCATGGGCGCAGCGGTGCTGCTCGGTGACCTGTGCCTGGCCTGGTCGGACGAGATGCTCTCCACCAGTGGACTTGCCGCGGAGCGGCTGCTGGCCGGCCATCGCGTCTACGACGAGATGCGCACCGAGCTGATGGGCGGTCAGTACCTCGACCTGCTTGAGCAGGCGCGCGGTGGCGGGTCGGTCGAGCGGGCGCTGCGGGTTGCCCGCTACAAGAGCGCGAAGTACACGATCGAGAAGCCGCTGCACCTCGGCGCGGTGCTAGCCGGCGCCGGCCTGGAGGTGCTCGCGGGCTACTCCGGCTACGGCCTGCCGCTGGGCGAGGCCTTCCAGCTGCGCGACGACGTGCTCGGCGTCTTCGGTGACCCGTCGCTGACCGGCAAGCCGGCCGGTGACGACCTGCGCGAGGGCAAGCGCACCGCCCTGATCGCGATGGCCCTGGAGACAGCGACCCCGGCGCAGGCGGGGGTCGTACGACGCCACCTGGGCGACCCGCACCTGTCCGTCGAGGGCGTGGCCCAGCTGCGCGACGTCATCGAGCAGACCGGAGCGCTCGGCCGGGTCGAGCAGCTCATCGACGAGCTGATGTCGGACGCCATGACCGCCGTGGGTGCCGCCCCCATCGCCGCCGAGGCCCGCGAGGTCCTCGAGGAGCTGGCGGTGGCCGCCACCGCGCGCGCCACCTGAGCGGCAGCACCTAACCTTGATGTCGTGACTGCCCCGACCCTCGCCGCGAACGACCCCTGCTGGTGCGGCAGCGGCCGGCGCTACAAGCGCTGCCATCGCATCGCCGACCTCGACCCCGAGCGCGCCCTCGCCGCACAGGCGCAGCGAGCGGCCGCCGAGCTCGCGGCCGCGGCGTACGTCCGGCCGGGACGGCTCTCGCCGCCCCGGGACGTGCCTGCGCACATCCCGCGGCCGGACTACGCGCTCGACAAGCACGGTCGGCCGTCCCTGCGCGAGAGCGGGCGACCCAAGGACGCCGAGACGATCGAGCTGATGCGCGTCGCCGGCCGGGCGGCAGCCGAAGTGCTGGCCTCGATCGGTGCGGCGGTGCGGCCGGGCATCACCACCGACGAGCTCGACGCGATCGCCCACCAGGGCTGCATCGACCGCGGCGGCTACCCCTCGCCGCTGGGCTACAACGGCTTCCCGAAGTCGCTGTGCACCAGCGTCAACGAGGTCATCTGCCACGGCTTCCCCGACTCCACCGTGCTCGAGGACGGTGACATCGTCAACTGCGATGTCACCATCTACCTCAACGGGGTGCACGGCGACACCAACGCGACCTTCCTGGTCGGCGAGGTCGACGAGGCCTCGCGGCGCCTGGTCGACGCCACCCGCGAGAGCCTGGAGGTCGGGATCGCGGCCGTACGCCCCGGAAACACCGTCCGGGACATCGGAAGGGCCATCCAGGCGTACGCCGAAGGGCAGGGCTACGGCGTGATCCGGGCCTTCGTCGGGCACGGGATCGGGCGCAGCTTCCACAGCGACCCGCAGGTCTTCCACTACGACAACCCGCAGGCCCGCCAAAAGCTCGAGCCGGGCATGACCTTCACCATCGAGCCGATGATCTCGATCGGCGACTGGCATCACGAGATGTGGGACGACGGCTGGACCGCCGTGACCGTCGACCGCTCCCGCACCGCGCAGTTCGAGCACATGCTGGTGGTCACCGACACGGGAGCGGACGTCCTCACCCGCCTGTAGCGACCCGCCGTCGCCAGAGCACGGCGCCGAGCAGCAGCAGGCCGACCACCGCGGGCAGGCTGGAGGCGCCGGTCGCGGGCAGCCGTCCGGCCGCGACCGGGGCCGAGGCCGGGGCCGGGGCCTTCGCCTTGGGCGCCACCGCCGGCCGGGGGGCCGCGACGGCCTTGCCGCGGAACGCCACGACGTGGATCCACGACCCGCGGTCCTCGTACGGCATCGTCGTCGACGGTCCGATGACACCGGTCAGGGACTTGATCGTCGAGCGGGGGTGCTGTGCCCGCCAGGTCGCGGGGTCCGCGCCGAACTGCTCGGTCAGCGCCGCTACCGAGCGGTCCAGCGCCGCCAGGATCGCCGCTCGGGGCGACTGTCCGCGTAGGTAGTCGCGGGAGGGCATCAGGCCGCTGAGGGAGGGCGAGAGCACGCGCAGCACCAGGTTGTCGGCCGGGGAGGCGTCGAACACGTGGTTGCCGACGGCATCGCTGCGGGCCACCAGGGGCGCCGGCAGGTCGGCCAGCACCACGTCGCGCAGATCGTCGATGAACTGGCGGAACAGCGTCGGCGCAGGCCCGTCGGTCACCAGATCGGCGTACGAGCCGGCCGAGGTCCCGGCGCGCGGGCCGTACGCTGTGCCGTCCCAGGCGTTCAGCAGCGCCAGAGCGGCCTGCTGCGAGGCGGTCTCACCGCGTACCGACCGCAGCAGCGGACCGAACTCGACGTGGCGCTGGTCGACCGTGCCGAGCCGGAACTCCGTCGCCCGCAGGTCGGCCGGCGTCATCCGGGGCTGCGCGGCGAGCAGGCCCTGGATGACCTGGACCCGCTGCGCCTTGCCACCCGGACGGCTCCCCGCCGGGTCGAGGTACTCGTCGATCCAACCCGCGGCGGGCTTGCCGTTCCAGTTGGCGACGTAGCCGACCTTCGGGTCCTTGACCTGGGGCATCTGCTCGAACGGCACGAAGCCGCTGCGGTCGAACTCCCCCGTGCCGGGGGCCGGGAAGCGGCTGTCCCAGCTCGGCGAGCGACGCGGGAACAACCCCGGGTGCCAGTAGGCGATGCGCCCGTCGGCGTCGGCGTAGATCGTGTTCTCGTTCCAGGTCACCATGCGCATGCCGACCTCGAACTGCGCCAGGTTGTCCGCCCGGTTCCACGCCAGGATCCCGTTGATGGTCTCGAGCTCACGACCGAACATCGCGTACTGCACCGAGCGCGCCTGCTCCCCCGCCGAGGCGACGATCGGGCCGTGCACCGTGCGGCAGATCTGCACGGTCTTGGTCAGCACCGGCGGGCCGACCGGCACCCCGCCCTGCGCGGCCCGGTAGCGCACGACCTCGTCGCGACATGCGGCCGGCTTCCAGACCCCACCGTGCAGGTACTCCAGCCGGCCGTCGGTCGTGCGGGTCGTCTCGATGAAGCTGTCGATGGTCTTGGAGTTGCCGGTCGTGACACCCCACCCGACCCGCTTGCCGTAACCGATCCCGATCGTGGGCAGCCCGGGCACGGTCGAGCCGCGCGCGTCGTAGCCGCCGCCGTGCACCACGAGCTCCCACAGCAGCGACGGGTAGGAGTAGCCCAGCT
>JBBPYI010000164.1:0-2566 GCA_038200075.1 Mycobacteriales bacterium | reverse complement strand
GTGCTGCCCGACGACCCGCGGGTCAGCGCGGTGGACCCGTGGCAGGTCAAGGGCCTGGAGTACGACGGCTGCATCGTGCTCGACCCGCACGGCATCGTGGAGGAGAGCCGGCACCCGGTCGCGGGGCTGCGCAGCCTCTACGTCGCCCTGACCCGGGCCACCCAGCGACTGGTCGTCGTCAGCGCCGAGCCACTCGAGACCCTGCTCGCCGACTGATCGCAATCGGTGATCCACAGCGGTATCGGCGTCCTCAGGCGGCGTTTAGCGTCGCTGAGGAGCGCGTTCCCACTGCGGATCATGGGCGGCCGGTGTACGGACCGCTCAGTCGCAGCCGCAGACGCCGCTGGCGGCGCGGAGCTGGAAGCAGTCGGGACAGGTGGCGTTCTTGAGCGCGATCTTCTCGACCTCGGCCTCGCGGGCCAGCGTCGCGGCGCGGGTGGCGGCCGCCTTGGCCGAGCGCTGCTTGGCCTTGGCCTCCACCGCATCGCGCTCGGCGACGACGATCGCGTTGGCGGCGATCACGTCGGCGTTCTCCTCCTCGAAGACGCGGCGGCGCACGGTGTCGGGGACGTAGTCCATCGCCTGCACGCACAGCAGCACGGCGGCGTCCAGGGACAGGTCGGCGGCCACGGTCTCGACCACGTCGCCGTGCACGAGCTCGGAGTCGGCGGCCAGGAGGGCGTCGATGCGGGCGATGGCGGCGTCGACCTCGGCCTGAGTCTGCGGCGCGATGGTCTCGGTGTCGTCCACGGCTGGTGCCTGCTTCCAAGATGGGGAGGAGGGCGGCGAGGGTCCGTCGCCGTTCGTCACTTCAGTCTGCCTCAGGCAGCGCTCGACTGGCGGGCTCGTTCGAGCAGGCGCAGCAGGGCTGCGTCCACAACCTCTCGGCGGGTGATGTTCACGCTGTGCCCGGCGCCTGGCACGACGACGAGCTCCGCGTGGGCAAGCAGCTCGGCCATCCGCCGACTGTGACCGACCGGGGTGAGTCGGTCGGCGTCCCCCACGAGCAGCGTCACGGGGATGTCGACCATCGCCGCAAGCGCCGCGTGCTCGTCGTAGTCGAGCAGGGTGCGGTAGAAGGCGGCGCTCACGGTCAGGGGTGTCTCCTCGAGCAGCGCCTGCACCTGCCTCACGGCGTCCGGGTCGGCGTCGTCGGTTCCGAACAGGTTGCGTCGGAAGTACGCCCGGCCGGCGCGAGTTCCCTTGCGGCGCAGGCGTTCCAGGAGGGGGGACCAGAGGCGCAGCCACAGCAGCAGCGGCGTCAGCAGGTGCAGTCGCCGGGCCAGCCGTACCGCCAAGCCCACCGGCCCGGCCTCGACGAGCCCGCCTGAGGAGGTCGCCAGCAGGAACGCCCCGACGATGCGCGGGCCGAACAGGTCAGGCCGCTGGCGGGCCAACGCCATGATCGTCATGCCGCCCATCGAGTGGCCCAGCAGCACCACCGGCCCGGTCGGGGCCACGTCGGCCAGGACGGCGGCGAGGTCACGGCCGAGCTGGTCGATGGTGGCCCGGTGCACCCGACCGTGGCGGCTCGCGCCGTGACCGCGCTGGTCGTAGAGCACCACCCGGGCGCGACCGGCGAGCGTCTGGCGCTGCAGGTCGAACTCTCCAAGGCGGGCGGTGAACCCATGCACCATGACCACCGTCGGCGACGGCCCGTCGTCCACCTCGACGTGCAGCTGCACGCCGTCGTCGGTGCGCACGGTCCTGGTCGTCGTTGCCGTCATGGAGTCCAGGGTGCCCCAGGGCCGATCAGTCAGGCGCAGAGGTATGGCTGCGCGGCCTGAGGCCAGCGCTCGACATCGGACCGGTCTCGCCCGTTCACGAAGTACGCCGCGGACCGGTCGGCGGCCAACCAGAGCTCGACCGCACCAGTTCGATAGCCGGTGTCGACGGCATCGGTCGGCAGGACAGCCCGGGCCGAGAAGCCCTGCTCAAGTTCCGGATTGACGACCCCCAGCGGGTCACGGATCCACTGTCGGTGGATCTCCAGACCCCGCCGGTCGGCGTCCTGCAAGGCCAGCCCGGACAGCGCATCAGCCTTGTCCCAATCGCAGTGCGCCGGCATCGACTGCACGACGAGCTCGTCCCGCTTGACCGGGTCGTCGCCGTGGCGAAAGGGCAGCCCCGGGTACACGGGGGCCGGGCCGAACAGGGATGCGACCGGGGGGTCGGCCGAGATGGTGGCGGTGGGTGTCGCCGGAGCCCCCTGGGCGGGGCCGGTCACGGACTCCGGCGCCTGCGCCAGCAGCGACGGGACGCCCACCAGCAGCCCGGTGAGCACGGCCACCCCGCCCAGTACGGATCCACCCCGCAGCCGGCGGCGTCGGGCGGCCCGCCGCCGCACGGCCGCAAAGGGCGGTGTCGTCGTGGGCGACTGCCCCCGGGCTTGGTCCTGCAGCACGTCCTCGAGCTCAGACACGGTCGACCTCCTCGCGCAGCAGGGGCGCCAGCGCCGCGCGACCGCGCAGCAGGCGGGACTTCACGGTGGCCACCGGGACGCCGAGGTCGGCGGCGACCTGAGCGACGGGCAGCCCGCAGAGGTGATGCAGGACGACTGCGTGCC
>JBBPYI010000163.1:0-12555 GCA_038200075.1 Mycobacteriales bacterium | reverse complement strand
GTCGACCACCGGCCACAGCGGGGCGTGGTCAACCACGGAGGCGTACGGGTGCCACACGTGACGGCGGTCGCGAGCAACCAGGTCGTCGGTGCCGCGGTCGTCGTTCCTACGATCTGCCGTCACCGGGCCGCCGACCGGAAGGCTGCGGCATCGAAGCTGCCGCCCAGCGCGGGGCCCAGTCCGGCTTTGGCGGCAGCCAGGAAGTCGTCCACCGCTGTGTCGCCGATGCCGTCGGGCAGTGAGCCGAGAAGTGGCCGGGCGCTGAGCATCTCGAGGTCGGCAACATTGCAGCGCGCGGCCAGGTCGGGCTCGGTCGGCCAGGCGCCGACGACCAGCCCCTGCAGGTCGAGTCCGCGCGCGGCCAGCACCTCCAGGGTCAGCGCCGTCGCGTTGAGCGAGCCGAGGCCGGCCTGGGTCACGACCAGCACCGGCAACCGCATGGTCCGGGCGAGCTCGGCCATGGTGAAGCCGTCCTCGTCGAAGCGCACGAGCAGTCCGCCGGCTCCTTCGATGAGCACCAGGTCGGCGGCGGCTTCGGCGTCGAGGACTGCCTGTACGCACCGGGCGGGGTCCAGTGGCGGCCGGCCGCTGCGTCGAGCAGCCGCCGCGGGCGAGAGCGGGTCGGGGAAGCGCGCCAGCTCTGCCGTCGTGACACCGGGGGCGAGGCGGGCGACGTCGGCGAGGTCCCCGGGAGCGCCGTCGGCGACCCCGGTCTGGGCCGGCTTGATGACGGTGCACGTGCGCCCGCCGGCCACGGCGAGAGCGGCCACTGCAGCCGTCACGACGGTCTTGCCGACCCCCGTGCCGGTACCGGTGACCAGCAACGCCGTCACGCCGGCACCGGGAGGACGAGGATCATGGCGCCAGTCTTCCAGCCGCTCGTCGCCGGCTTGCGACACCTGGCCGAAACGTCCTGCTGGCAGGGTCTGCTGGTGCTGCCCGAAGTCTCGGTAGCGTCCGGGCTCCGACGTTCCAGGGAGTGCCCGTGCCCCAGCTCGACCGCGACGGCGACGGCGAGGGCTTCGTCCTCGACCTCGACGCTGGTGAGAACCGCTTCCACTCCGACTGGGACGCGTCCGTGAGCGGACTGCTCGACGAGGTGGCGGCCACCGACGGACCGCGCGCCCTGGTCACCGCCGCGACCGGCAAGTTCTGGAGCAACGGGCTGGACCTGGACTGGCTGGGCGCCCATCCGGACGACAGCGCGGCCTACGTCGACAGCGTGCACGCGCTGCTGGCCCAGGTCCTGTCGCTGCCCGTGCCGAGCGTGGCCGCCTGACAGGGCCACGTCTTCGCCGCCGGCGCGATGCTGGCCCTGGCCCACGACAGCCGGGTCATGCGCGCGGACCGCGGTTTCTTCTGCCTGCCCGAGCTGGACATCTCCATACCGTTCACGCCGGCCATGGCTGCCCTGATCCAGTCCCGACTGAGTCCGGCCAGCGCGCACGAGGCGATGACGACTGGCCGGCGCTACGGCGGCGACCAGGCGCTCGCCGCCGGCATCGTGGAGCAGTCCGTCGACGAGCAGGACGTACGCCCTGCTGCCGTCGAGCGGGCCCGGCTGCTGGCGGGCAAGGCGGGGCCGACGCTCGGCGCCATCAAGGAGCAGATGTACGCCGCCCAGCTCGCTCTGCTGAGGGCCGGCTAGATCCGGTCGCGGGCGGCCGCGGTCACGACGCCGGTGTAGCGCGCCCCGAGAAGTCGCGGCAGCGCCGCCACGACGTAGGCATCGGGCCCGACCAGGATGCGTGGACGGTTGCGCCGCAGCCCGCGCACGATGCTGCGGGCAGCCCCGGCGGGAGAGGTGATCGCGATCTGGTCGAAGGCAGCGGCGGCCTCGGCCTTGTCCTCGGACTGCGAGACGCGGGCGCTGCGGGCGATGGCGGTACGGATGCCGCCCGGATGGATGCAGCTGACCGACACCGGTAGCCGGTCGATCGCCACCTCCTGACGCAGCGCCTCGGTGAAGCCGCGGACCGCGAACTTCGCGGCGTTGTAGGCGGCCTGCTTGGGCACCGACACCAGGCCGAAGATGCTGGAGACGTTCGCGAGCTGGCCTTCTCCAGAGGCGGCCAGGTGGGGCAGGAAGGCCTGCGATCCATGCACGACGCCCCAGTAGTCGATCTCCATCACCCAGCGCATGTCTGCGTCGGTGAGCTCTCGCACCGGACCGTGCAGCGCGACCCCGGCGTTGTTGACCACCAGGTGCACCGCGCCGAAGTGCTCTGCCACGTCGTCGGCGTGCGCGAAGACGGCGTCGCGGTCGGCGACGTCGAGCGCCCAGTGCTGCGCCTGCGCCCCGCGCCCCCGGCAGGCCTCGGCGGTGTCCTTCGCGGCGATCTCGTTCACGTCGCTGACCGCCAGCCGTGCGCCGCGACCGGCCAGCTCGAGCGCGAGAGCCCGACCGATGCCCGAGCCCGCGCCGGTGATGACGGCGGTCCTGCCGAGGTACTCACGCACGTCTTGCTCCTCGCGTCGGGGGTGGGACGGGCTGACGGTACGGGTCGCGTCGCCGGCGTGGAGCGGCACCACCGATACTGGTCCGATGGCCTCGCCGCGTGTCGTCCTCGGCGAGCTGCGTCTGCCGAGCCCTCCCGCGTCGCCGCTGCGTTCGGTGCTGCGCCGGGTGCTCTTCGCGTCCGGGTTGCTCGTGCTCATGGTGATGACGGTCTACCTCGACCGCGGTGGCTACAGCGACACCGACAACAACGGCCTGTCGCTGCTCGACGCGATCTACTACGCGACCGTGAGCCTGTCCACGACCGGCTACGGCGACATCGCCCCCATCACGCCGCAGGCCCGGCTGGCCAACGTCCTCGTGGTCACGCCGTTGCGCGTGCTGTTCCTGATCGTCTTGGTGGGCACGACGCTGGAGGTGCTCACCGAGCGCACCCGCGAGCAGTACCGACAGAGCAGGTGGAAGGCGAGCATGCAGGCACACACCGTCGTCGTCGGCTACGGCACGAAGGGTCGCAGTGCCGTTCGGGCGCTGATCGCTGACGGCTACGACCGAGACAAGATCGTCGTGGTCGACGCCGACCCGGGGGTCATCGCCGAGGCCAACGCCGACGGGATCGCCGCCGTACTTGGTGATGCCACCCGTCGAGCTGTGCTGGAGCAAGCCCGCGTACGGCTGGCCGAGCGCGTCCTGGTCAGCTCTGCCCGGGACGACACCGCGGTGCTGGTCGTGCTCACCGTGCGTCAGATGAACGCCGAAGCCCCGATCATCTCAGCCGTACGGGAGTCCGAGAACGCTCCGCTGCTGCAGCAGAGCGGCGCCACCAGCGTGGTGGTGTCCTCCGAGGCCGCCGGTCGGCTGCTCGCCGTGTCCGCCGTCAGCCCGGCGACCGGCAAGGTCGTGGAGGACCTGCTGGTCTCCCACGCTGGTCTTGAGCTGGCCGAGCGGTCTGTCGAGCCCGAAGAGATCGGCCGTTCGGTCAGCGATCTGGAGGCCGTCGTGCTCGCTGTGCTGCGCGACGGTGCGATCTGCCGCTACGGCTCGCGCGAAGGCCAGCTGCTGCTGGCCGACGACCGGCTCGTGGTCGTGCGGGACACCGGGCGGCCGCACCGGGAGTGAGCCGCTCCTGCGAGGCTGAGCCGGCTACTGCGGGGCCCCGCCCGCGAACTCCCAGTGCCACGGCTCGGGACGGCTGCCGCCGCGCTCGGCCCACGACGGGTGGAACCAGCCGAAGCGGCCGGCGTTGGCCAGCATCCACAGGTGGGCCTCTGTGCCGAAGGTCTGGACGCCGCCGCAGAAGTCGACCGCCAGGCCCCAGCCGTGCTGACTGCGGCCGGGGGTCGCGGCCAACGACGGCTTGCGGCGGAAGACGTCGACCTGCTCGGCGTAGTTGCGGTAGGAGTCGGTGACGCACAGCGGCTCGCCGGTGGCGGCCCGGCGCTCGGCGGACATCACGTCGAAGGACCGGGCTGCATCGGTGCGTAGCCGCTGGCCGGGAGCCTCCACCAGGGGGCACAACGTGTCGGGGGACAGGAACCCGTTGATGTCGCCGTACGACCCTGCGGGCAGGCAGCCGGCACCACCGGTGTCCGTGGTCGTCGGCACCAGCAGGGCCGCGGCTGCTGCGGCGGCCGCGGCGGCCTCAGCCAGGGCCCGTTGTTGTGCAGCCGCCCGCTGCTGCGCAGCCGTCAGCGCGGCCAGGCGCTCTGCGGCCAGCTGCTGCTGCAGGCGGGTGTCGGTCGCCTGCAGGCGAGCGGCGAGCTCGGCTGCGAGATCGGTCAGCTCGGTCAGCCGCTGGTCCAGCTCGCGCTGGTCGGCAAGGGCGTTGAGTCGCTGCTGCTCGGACCCTTGCAGGGTCTGCGCGGCGACGGCCTGCTCCCTGCTCTGGTCGGCCCGTACCTGCTGCTGCTCGGCGCCGACCCGGTCCAGGCTCCGGTGCAGGTAGGCGAGGTTGGCCACGGCGCCGAGATCGCGGGTCAGGATCAGCGGGAGCTCAGGCAGGGCGGTCCCCATGTAGGCCTGTCGAACCAGCGTGCGCGCCCGGGTCTGGCTCTGCTGCGCCTCGGTCCGGGCGGCGTCGATCTCCTGGCGGGCCTGCGACTGGCCCTGGACGAGCGCGGCGTGTCGCGCCTGCGCCTGCTCGAGCGCCACCGCTCCCGCTGCCAGCTGGTCGGCTGTACGGGCCACGTCCCGACGCAGCCGCTCGACCTGCGCCCGCAGCGACCCGGAGCTGGGAGCCGCCGGTGCGGACACGACCGTCGGACGGTCCGAAGCGCCGGCGACGGCGGCGGGCGCCACGGTGCCAAGGACGGCGAGCGCCGTCAGCAGGGCGACACGGGGGGCACGTAGGCGGGGCACGGCTCGGCTCTCAACGTTGGGACGGTCCGTGTGAGCATCGGCACCTCTCGTCCCAACCTGTACGTCGACCGGTTACGGTCTCCTGGGCCCGACAGGGGCCCTTGCCGCCATGCGCCTGGAGCGCTGACGGTGGCCGACGAACCGGCGCGCGGCGGCTGGACACGACGAAGGGCCTGGAGTGCAGGACGGCGAGGCGCGGTCGACGGCCGGTCGTCGCGGCGCCCATGCGGCTCCCCGCGGCACCTGGACTCTGCCCGCAGTCGGGGCCGGCCGGGCGCGCCACGGCCGGCTGCTGCCCGGTCCCCTTCCCGCCCTGCTCATGGGGTTGGCCGGTGGGGGTCTGGCCCTTGTCGGTGTGCTGCCCGGAGCGTCCCTGCCCGCCACCGCCGACACCGCCCGCCCCGCGGTGGCCGCCGTCGTCATCGCCGCACCGGCCCCGCTGCCCGAGAACCTGCGCCGGGAGCGGCCGGTTCGGGCCAGTCGTAGCCGGGTCGTGCCCGCCGCCCCGTCCCCGGCCCCGGCCGCGGTGAGCCCGTCACCTGTCCCACCGCCCCCCGCCCTGCCGGGCTGCGACGGCAGCCGCCCCGACATCAGCCGCTACGCCAACGGCCGCCTGCCCGAGGCCGTGCTGTGCACGGTGCCCGGCGGCGACGGCGAGCGACTGCGCGCCGACGCCGCCGTCGCCTTCGTGCGGCTCCAAGCGGCGTACGAGCGCGACGTGGGTGAGCGGATGTGCGTGACCGACGGCTACCGGCCCCTGGCCGAGCAGCAGGTGCTGCGACGCACCAAGCGCCGTTTCGCTGCCGTACCCGGCACCAGCGAGCACGGGCTCGGCCAGGCGGTCGACCTCGGTTGCGGCGTGCAGTCCTCCCGCACCCGTCAGCATGCGTGGATGGTCGCCAATGCCGGTGCCTATGGCTGGTTCCATCCTGACTGGGCCAGGCCCGGCGGCCGGCTCCCCGAGCCTTGGCACTGGGAGTACGACGGCTCCTAGTCCACGCGTGCCGGTGCCGGTTCCGCGGGAGTGCCCTCAACGCCGCAGAATCGCCGGTGATCACGTGAGGGACCGATGACCTCAGCGTTGCTGATGGTCAGAGCCGACAGCGTCGCGCCCAGCAGGAGCAGGCCGGCGCAGATCAGCATGGCGATGCGGAAGCCGTCGGCGAAGGCGACTGGGTCGCGGTAGTCCTGACCCGACAGTCCCGCAAGGACCGGGAGGGCCGCGACGGCCAGCAGCCCGGCGGTGCGGGCCACCGCGTTGTTGACGCCGGAGGCCACTCCGGCATGGCGGGTCGAGGCCGCCGACAGCACGGTCGTGGTCAGCGGCGCCACGGTCGCGGCCAGGCCCAGCCCAAGGACCGTGACAGCGGGAAGCACGTCCACGGCGTACGACGCTGCCGGACCGATACGCAGCAGCAGCAGGATGCCCACCGCGGCCAGCAGCGGCCCCACGGTCATCAGCCACCGCGGTCCGTGACGCTGGGCCATCGCTCCCGCGCGGGCAGACAGGAGCAGCATCACCACGGTGATGGGGAGCAGCGCCAGACCCGCGACAAGGGGGCTGAAGCCGCCGACGACCTGCAGGTGGAGCACCAGCAGGAAGAAGACCCCGGCGAGCGCGGCGTAGACCGCGAAGGTCACCAGGTTGGCTGCGGTGAACTGCCGGGAGGCGAAGATGCTCACCGGCAGCATCGGATGGTCCGAGCGGCGCTCGACGAGAACGAAGCCGGCCAGCAAGGCAAGCCCGACGGCCCCCAGGGCAAGCGGCAGAGCGGCAGGGCCCTGCTCCCCGGCCCGCACCAGGGCGTACGTCGTCAGGGAGAGCCCGGCGACCCCCAGCGCGGCTCCGGTCAGGTCGAGCCGGGGGTCCATCTCCTGGTCGAAGGACTCCGGGACGTGGCGCAGCGCCACGAAGACGACCACGGCGGCGACGGGGAGGTTGATCAGGAAGACCAGCCGCCAGGACAGCTCGACAAGCGCTCCGCCGACGAAAGGCCCTGCTGCACTGGCAATACCACCCAGCCCCGACCAGGCGCCGATCGCCCGCGCTCGGTCGCCTTGCCGAAAGGACGCCTGGATCAACGCCAGGCTGCCGGGGGTGAGCAGCGCGCCGCCGATGCCTTGCAGCATGCGGGCGGCGATGAGGGACTCGATGTTCGGGGCCAGCCCGCACAGCAGGCTAGCGGCGGCGAACCAGATGGTGCCGATAACGAAGATCCGGCGCCGGCCGAAGCGGTCACCGAGCGACCCTCCGAGCAGGATCAGGGAGGCCAGGGTGAGGGTGTAGCCGTTGACGGTCCACTGCAGCCCGGCGAAGCCGGCGTCGAGGTCCGCGCCGATCTGCGGCAGCGCGATGTTGACCACGGTGGCATCGAGCATGGCCACCGCGCTGCCCAGGATCGCGGCCAGCAGGACCCAGCGACCACGCGTGCTGTCGAGGGAGACCGCTGCCTCGTCCGAGCTCACGTCAGGCCTTGGCTCAGCGGCGGTCGCACCCCGGAATTATGCCCCGACAGCCTCCGGCACGCTTGCGCGCCGCCCAGCCGTGCGCGGGGTGGTGACACGATGGCGTGCGCTCTCCCGACCCCTCAGGAGCGGTGCACGATCATCGGAGGACACCCGTCATGCAGCCTGACCGCACCCACCCCGTCGACCTGGCCGAGGCGCTGTCCGCCATCACGACGCACTGGTCCCCGCTGACTGTCGCGCTGCTCAACGACTACGACGTGCGCGTCGTGAAGGTCCACGGTGAGTTCGCCCGGCACACTCACCACGACACCGACGAGCTGTTCCTCGTGGTGCGCGGCGCGATGCGCATCCGGCTGGACTCCGGAGACGTCGATCTCGGCCCGGGCCAGCTGTACATCGTGCCGCGCGGCGTCGCCCACCAGCCGGTCTCACCCGACGGAGCGGAGATCGTGCTCATCGAGCCCAGTGACACGGTCAACACCGGTGACAACCCGGGGGAGCTGACGGCTCCTCGCCAGGTGCGCTGAGGTCAGGTCGCCGTCGTTGCACGTGACGGGTCAGGCGGCGCTGGTGTGACGTCCCAGGTCGGTAGCAGCAGCGCGAAACGGGCCCCTCCGTCAGTGGACTCGAGCACGACGTCGCCGCCAAGAGAGCGGGCGCTCTCGCGGCTGATCGCTAGGCCCAGGCCGGTTCCGCCGCTGTCGCGGTCCCGGGCCACGTCCAGCCGGGTGAAGCGCTCAAAGACCCGCTCGCTGTCGGCCGTGGGCACACCCGATCCGTCGTCTGCGACCACGACCTGCTGGTCGGTCACGGTCACGTGGACTCGGGAGTGCGCGTGCCGTACGGCGTTGTCGACCAGGTTGCGCATGACCCGCCGGAGCACCTCGGGATCTGAAATCGTGCGTCCCTGCCCGGTGACGTCGGCCCGACCGGCGGACACCTCCTCGGCGAGCAGCCCGAGATCCACCGGCTCTCGCAGTACGGGTACGGAGCCGACCGCGGCGAGCTGCAGCAGGTCGTCGACCAGTCGTTGCAGGCGCAAAACCTGTTCCTGCACGTCGCCGGCCAGCGTCGTCACGTCGTAGGTCCCGGGATGCGCCAGCGCCACCTCCACCGTGGCCCGGACCGCCGCGAGCGGTGAGCGCAGCTCGTGTGCGGCGTCGCCGACGAACGTCCCCTGTCGCTCGCCTGCAGCCTGCAGCCGATCCAGCATCAGGTTGAGAGTGACTGCCAGTGAACCGAGCTCGCCGGACGACGGCACCGGAAGCGTCCCGCCGCCGCCGACTGCGGTGACGGTCTCGGCGCTGCGTCGCAGCTCCTCGACCGGACGCAGCGCCCGACCCAGCAGCAGATAGCAGAGGGCACCCACCCCCAGGGACAGCAGCGGGACGACGACGACCAGCGCGACCCTCAGTGCTCGGAACGCCGACAGCACATCGCGTAGGGGAACGGCGGCGACCACCGTCACGGCCTGCCCGTCAAGGACAGCGCTCCGCGCCGCCACCCGAAGAGGGTCGGGGCCGTACGCCGATCGCTTCAGCACCCCGCCATCGAGCTGGGCCAGCTCGTCCAGGCTCGACAGGGGCAAGGTGCGGCTGGCCGACGCAGAGCTGGCGAGGACCCCACCACGGGCGTCGAGCACCTGAACCACCTCGCCGGGCTCGACGACCGGCAGCACGGTGGGCAGCTGACCCGTCCCGATCAGCGCGGCCACGGTCTCGGCGCGCGCGGCTGCCAGCTCACCGAGCGCATCGACGCGCGACCTGGCCAGCAGCGCGGCGAAGGCGAAGGAGCCGACCGACAGGCCGAGCAGCACCACGAGGGTGGCGATGGCGGTCAGGCGCCAGCGCAGCGTCGTCCTCATGAGGGGAACCGGTAGCCCGCGCCGCGGACCGTCTCGACCGCGTCCGGGCCGAGCTTGCGTCGCAGATAGCCGACGTACACCTCGACGACGTTGAGGCCGTCGGTCGCGGCGGCGTCCCAGACGTGGTCGCGCAACTCGCTCTTGCTGACGACCTGGCCGGCCCGGCGCACGAGGTACTCCAGCAGCGCCAGCTCCCGGGTCGTCAGCTCCACCGGCCGGCCGTCCAGTTGCACCTTCCGGGCCGCCGGGTCCAGCTCGAGCGAGCCGGCGCGCAGGACTGCCGGTCGTGGCGGCGCGGCCCGGCGCAGCAGCGCGCGCACCCGGGCAACCAGCACGACGAAGCTGAAGGGCTTGGTGAGCCAGTCATCGGCGCCGACGTCCAGCCCGTCGGCCTGGTCGTGCTCACCGTCCTTGGCGCTGATCATCAGTACCGGCGCCCAGACGCCCTGCGCCCGCATGCGTCGTACGACGTCGTAGCCAGACATCCCCGGCAGCATCACGTCGAGCAGGACCAGGTCGTACGCCTCATCGAGTGCCTGCTGCAGCCCGCTCGGGCCGTCGGTCCGGACGTCGACGGCAAACCCCTCGGCGGTCAGGCCGCGGGCCAGGGCGCGGGCCAGCACCGGTTCGTTGTCGACCAGCAGCAAGCGCACGCCGCAGCCTGGCACCCCGGAGCACCTGCGCGCGAACGGCTCTCAGCGTGTTGCCAGGAGGTGACGGGCACCCTCATGACATGACTCTCTCCCGTTCCCGTCGCTGGGCCGTGCCCGCGGTGGCCGCCGCGCTCGTCGCCGGCGCGACCGTCCTGCCCTCGGCGCTCGCCGCCTCCGGTCCTGCCGACCTCGCGCCGCGCTCCGCCGCGCAGCTGCTCGTCGACCTCGCCGACGCCCGCCCGACGGCCCTGTCGGGCACCGTGGTGCAGACCAGCCGGCTCGGTCTGCCCGAGCTGCCCGGCGCAGACCACACGACCGGACCGAGCTCGCTGGCCTCCGGCAGCCACACCCTGCGGGTCTGGGCCGACGGTCCCGACCGTCAGCGGGTGGCGTTGCTCGGCTCGCTCGCGGAGTACGACGTCGTGCGGGACGGCCGCAACGTGTGGACCTACAGCAGCGGCAAGAACGAGGCCGTCCACTACACCCTGCCGAGGCATGACGCCGAGCCCGCGCCGGTGGCGACCGAGCTCCCCAGCACCCCGGCCGCCGCAGCACAGGCCGCGCTCGCCGCCATCGACCCGACCACGGCGGTGGGGGTCGAGCCCGCCGTGACGGTGGCCGGACGAAGCGCGCGTCAGCTGGTGCTCACGCCCAAGACGCCTGGAACGCTGGTCGGCAGTGTCCGGCTGGCGGTCGACGCCGAGACGTCTGCGCCCCTCCGGGTGCAGGTGTTCTCGGCCGCCGACCCGAGGGTGCCGGCCTTGGAGGTCGGTTTCACCGACGTGAGCTTCGAGCGGCCCGATGCCTCGGTGTTCGCCTTCAACGCGCCGCCCGGCGCGACGGTCACCGAGAAGCCGACGCGGCAGCCGGTGGCGCGTCGCCAGACTGGCAAGGTGGCACGCGCCGGGGCCGGGCCGACCGCCGTCGGCAATGGCTGGTCCTCGATCCTCATCCTGCCGGGCGTGGACACCTCGGCCGCCGACCAGATGGAGCTGCTCGACCGACTCACGACCCGGGTTCCGGAGGGCCGTCTGCTCACCACTGCGCTGGTCTCGGTGCTGCTCACCGACGACGGTCGACTGCTCGTCGGGGCTGTCACCCCCGCTACGCTGCGCGCCGCCGCATGACGACCGCCAGTCCTGCGCTCGCCCGGGTCCCCGTTGAGCCCGCCCAGGCGCTCGCGATCTCGACCACCGGCCTGAGCAAGCGCTTCCGCTCCGGGCAGGTCGCCGTCGACGGCATCGACCTCCACGTCCCCCGCGGCGCGGTCTTCGGCTTCCTAGGCCCCAACGGCTCGGGCAAGACGACCACGATCCGGATGCTGCTCGGTCTGGTCGCCCCCACCTCGGGGCAGGTCGAGGTCCTCGGCGCACCCATGCCGGGCGCGGCCCAGGACGTGCTGCCGCGCATCGGGGCGCTGGTCGAAGGACCGGCCTTCCACCCCTACCTCTCGGGGCGGGCGAATCTGGCCCGGCTCGACGCGGCGGACGCGACCGCCGACCGAGGCACCGCCCGTGCCCGCGCCGGCGCCGCCCTGGAGAGAGTCGGGTTGAGCAACGCCGCCGACAAGCGCTACCGGCAGTACTCCCTGGGCATGAAGCAGCGCCTCGGGCTGGCGGCCGCATTGCTGCAGCCGCGGGACCTGCTGGTCCTGGACGAGCCGACCAACGGCTTGGACCCGCAGGGCACCCGCGAGGTCCGCACCCTCGTCCGCGAGCTCGCCTCCGACGGCACGACCGTCCTGGTCAGCTCGCACCTGCTCGCCGAGATCGAGCAGGTCTGCTCCCACGTCGGGATCATGAGCCGCGGCCGGTTGCTGCGACAGGGATCGCTGGCTGACATCGCCGGTGACGGCGCCGCGAGCGTCACCGTCACGACCACCGCCGACGCGGTGTCGGCTGCGGTCCGGGTGCTGCACGGCCTGGGGCTTGCCGGCGTACGGTCGCAGCCGCACGAGGTCGAGGCGGTCCTGGGCGACGTCGCCGCCGAGGACGTCACCGCAGCGCTGGTCGGCGCCGGGATCCCCGTCCGCGGGCTCGCCGTCACGCGGCCCAGCCTGGAGGACCTGTTCGTCGATCTGACCGGGGAGGGCTTCGATGTCGCCCGCTGAGCTCGACCACGCGGCCACGGCGGTACGACCCCGCCAGCGGGGCGCCTTCGGCAGGCTGCTGCGCAGCGAGCTGCGGCTGGTGTTCGGGCGCCGTCGCAACCAGGTGCTGCTGGCGGCCCTGGCGCTGGTGCCGCTGATCGTCGGGCTGGCCGTACGCCTGACGACAGACGGCCCCTCGACCGGTGAGGGACCGCCCTTCCTCACCCAGATCAGCAGCAACGGGCTGTTCCTGGTCTTCACGTCGCTGGTGGTGTGCCTGCCCCTGTTCCTCCCGCTGACCGTCGGCATCGTGAGCGGCGACGCGGTGGCGGGAGAGGCCTCGGCGGGCACGCTGCGCTACCTGCTCACCGTTCCGGTGTCGCGCCCCAGGCTGCTGCTGGTGAAGTTCACCGGGGCGCTGGCCTTCGCGGCGGCGGCGGTCCTGACCATCAGCGCCGTCGGCCTGCTCGCAGGTGCAGCACTGTTCGGTCTCGGCGACGTGACGTTGCTGTCCGGCGACACGGTCGGGCTCGGCGGCGGACTGCTGCGGGCCCTGGTCGTCGCGGCGTACGTCACGCTGTCGCTGACCGGCCTTGTCGCCGTCGGGTTGTTCGCCAGCACCCTCACCGAGGTGCCCGTGGGGGCGATGGCCACCACGATCGTC